>DATEPR010000464.1:0-2420 GCA_035273045.1 Pseudonocardiaceae bacterium
GTTGCGCTCGGGTTCATGCCCGAAATCGCCGACTGGCTGCGCTGCGCGGACGTCGTCGTCGGCAAGGCCGGTCCGGGCACCATCGCCGAGGCCACCTGCTGCGGTGTGCCGCTCGTGCTGACCTCCCATGTGCCGGGCCAGGAACGCGGCAACGCCGACATCGTCGTGCGTGCCGGGGCGGGTGTGTGGGCGCCGACGGTTCGTGATCTGGTGGCCGTGATCGACCGGTTGCGTGCCGATCCCGTTGGTGTGCACGCGATGCGGGTGGCGTCCGCGCGGCTGGGCCGGCCGGGTGCGGCGGCCGAGGCGGCGGCGGTGATCGTCAATGTGGTCAAGGAGAACCGGCGTGGTTGAGTTGCGGGTGGCGCGGGCGACGCGGCCGCTGACCGAGCGGTGGCGGGACATTCCGGTCCGGCCGCGTGGGAACACGTTGCTGGGCATCAGTTTCCGGCCCCGGCAGGTGGAGGCGCTCGGCCTCGACTTCGACGACGCGCTGCGCACCCTGCTGTTGGCGCCGTACCAGGTGATCCGGCTGGGCGCCTACTGGGACCGCATGGCACCCGCGCCGGGCACCTTCCGCCCGGACGAACTCGACCGCCAGGTGGCCGCCGCGGAACGGGCCGGCAAGCGGATCATCGTGTGCGTCGGCGCGGTGAAGACGTTCGGCTACCCGGAGTTCTTCGTGCCCGGCCACGTACTGCCGAACCCGTTGCCGGAAGGCGAACTCGTCACGCCGGAACGCCACCCGGCCCTGCTCGACGCGGCCGTCGCGTTCGTCACGAAAGTCGTGGAGCGCTACCGCGACCGTTCGGCGATCATGGCCTGGCAGGTGGAACACGAAGCGGTCGACCCGCTGGGCATGGAGCACTCCTGGCGGCTGTCCCGGTCGTTCGTGGCAACCGAGGTGGCCGCCGTGCGGACCGCCGATCCGGGCCGGCCGGTGATGCTGAACGGGTTCCTGCCCACGTCGCTGCCGGTGCGGCTGCAACAGTGGTGGCGCACCCGCGACCAGGGCGACTCCCTCGCCACCGCGCAGGCCCTCGGGGACATCGTGGGCGTCGACTTCTATCCCCGGCACGCCGTGGCCGCCCTGGGTGGCCGGACGCTGTACCTGGACGGCAGCCCCGGCCGCGGCCGCAGGCGCGCCCTGTTCGCGTGGGCCGCGCGACCGGGACGGCAGGTGATGGTCGCCGAAGGGCAGGCCGAGCCGTGGGAAGCGGTGACCAATCCGCCCAGTCCGGGCCGGCTGGGCATGTTCAGTTGCCTGCCGGAACGGCTCATCGAGAACTACAACCAGTGCATGGCGTGGGGGAACGTGTCGGCGTACCTGTTCTGGGGCGCCGAGTACTGGCTGCGCCGGCACCTCGACGGCGACCCCCGCTACCTGCGCGCGTTCACCCGCGTCGTCACCGCCTAACGGACCCGCTCTCTGCGGTCGAACAGCAACGTGCCGGCCACCAGCAGCACGGCGAACCCGCCGCCCACCACCACGGCGTCGACCACCGGTCCCACGCCCACCACCTCGGCATAGCCGGGCGTGCCCGCGTAGAACGCCGCCCGGTTCAGTTCCACCGCGTAGCGCAGCGGCAGGGCGTCGGCGAGCACGGCCAGGTAGCGGGGCAGTCCGTGCACCGGCACCAGCACGCCACCCAGCACGTACTGCGGGATGATCAGAAACTGGAACACCTGCATCGCCGAGCGCTGGCGCGGCAACGCGGCCACCGTGGCCAGCCCGAACGCACCGCCCAGCAGCGCACAACCCAGGCAGGGCAACACCATCCGGCCCACCTCGCCGGCCGACATGCGCACGCCGAACAGCAGCGCGAAGCCCACGACACAGGCGCCCTGGCACACCGCCACCGCCGTCTCGCCGGCGATCTTGCCGCCGACCAGCGTCAACCGCGACACCGGGGTGACGAACAGTTCGCGGGAGAAGTCGTTCTCCCGGTCCTCCACGATCGAGATCATGCCGGCCGCCGCCGACTGGAACAGCGTCGCCGGCAGCACACCGGTGAACGCCAGCGTGACCGCGGGCAAACCGGTGGCCTGGCCCACCGTCGACTGGAGCACGCTGCCCAGCCCGGCGATCAGCAGCACCGGGAACGCCAGGTTCACCGCCAGCCGGGGCCGGTCCCGCAGCAGCTTGGTGACGTCGCGCTGGGCGATCGCCAGCAGGGCCGACCCGGTCATCGCCCGGCCCGGTCCAGCAACCGCAGGTAGGTGTCCTCCAGGGTCGGTTCGACGACCTGGCAGCGGGTCAGGTCCGCCGCGAGGACCCGCATCACGCTCTGCGCGCTGCGCCCGGCCAGCGGCACCCGGAACGGCGCCCGGTCACCCGCCGGCAGCCCGTGCCCGGCCAGTTCCCGGCGCAGCGCGGCCCGGTCCCGCGCGTCCAGCACCAGTTCCGGCCCGCCGTGCCG
>DATEPR010000465.1:0-3479 GCA_035273045.1 Pseudonocardiaceae bacterium
CGGCCAGGGCGCGCTCGATGACGCCACGCACGGCGTCCGCGTCGAACTCGGCGTCCACCAGCCGCACGTCGAACCCGGCGTGCAACTCGTCCGGCCGCAGGTAGCGGGCCAGCCGGTGCACGTCGGACACCCACAGCTCGCCGATCGCGACCCGGTCCGGGTACTCGTCCAGCACGGCCCGGATCATCCGGTGCACGTCGTGGCCGCGCTCGTCGTCGAACCGGGGGTCGCCGGGACGCGCCACCGGCACGCCACCCTGCCTGGCCAGCCTGGGATCCATGTCCGGCAGGTCGAACCGCTTGGTGATCGCGTGGGCCATGGCGATCCGGAAACCGGCCACACCGCGGTCCAGCCAGAACCGCAGCGTCCGCTGGAAGTCGGCCGCCACGTCCGGGTGGTCCCAGTTCAGGTCCGGCTGGTCCGGTGACAGCAGGTGCAGGTACCACTGGCCGTCGGCCACCCGCGTCCACGCCGGCCCGCCACGCGGCGTCGTCCAGTTGTTCGGCGGCAACTCGCCCGCGTAGCCGCCGCCGTCGCGGAACACGTAGCGGTGCCGCTGCGGGCTGTCCGGCCCGGCGGCCACCGCGGCGGTGAACCACGGATGCCGGCTGCCGGTCGCACCGGGCACCACGTCCAGCAGCACCCGGATGCCGTGCGACGTGGCCTCGTCGACCAACCGGTCGAACGCGGCCAGATCACCGAACAGCGGGTCGACGCCGCGCGGATCGGTGATGTCGTAGCCGGTCGCGGCCATCGGGGACGGGTAGAACGGCGTCAGCCAGATCGTGTCCACGCCGAGCAGTTCCAGGTAGCCCAGGCGGGACCGGACTCCGTCCAGGTCGCCGACGCCGTCCGCGTCACCGTCGGCGAATGACCGGACGTACACCTGGTAGCAGACCGCGTCCCGCCACCAGGTCGACGCCCCGGCCCGCTCCGTCTGGAGATCGGCTGATCGTCGCACGAGGGGTCATCCTGCCACCCGGACGGGGGAACGCGGACGCCTGCCGACAAAGATCCACTCAGGCGCCCGTGGCGACTCTCACACCCAGCTGTTCATCATGCTGTTGGCCGCCATCTCCAGGTACTCCCACAGCTGGGTCCGGTACGGCTCGGGCAGGTTCTCCTCGTCCACGGCGATCCGCATGCAGCGCAGCCAAGCGTCCCGCTCCAGCGGGCCGATCTTGTAGGGCACGTGCCGCATCCGCAGCCGGGGATGGCCGCGCCGGTCGGAGTACGTGTGCGGGCCGCCCCAGTACTGGATGAGGAACAGGGTGAGCCGTTCGGTGGCACCGGTGAGGTCGGGCTGCTCCGGGTACAGCGGCAGCAGCAACTCGTCCTTCGCGACCTCGGCGTAGAACCGGGTCACGATGCGGCGGAAGGTGTCCTCACCGCCGACGGCTTGGTAGAAGGTCTCCGGTGTTGCCACGCCACCATGGTGCCAGCCGATCAGTCGTTGGGGATGGCCGGCCGGACCGGCGGGTGGATGCCGTCCTGCTCGAACACCGCCATCACCCGGCGCAACAGCTCCCGCTGGGTGGCCCACTGCCGGGCCGGCCGCACCTTCACCGTCATCCGCAGCGTGATGTTGTCCGTCGTCATGCCCTGCACGCCGAGCACCTTGGGCGGTTCCAGCACGTCCTCGGCGATCGGCGGCTCCGTGGTCGCCTCCTCGGCCACCAGGTTGAGCAGGTGCAGCGCCTGGTTCACGTCGGTGCTGTAGTGCAGCGGCACGTCCACCACGGCCACGGCGAAGCCCTGGCTGGAGTTGCCGACCCGCTGGATCTCCCCGTTCCGGACGTACCAGACCGTGCCGGCGTAGTCCCGCACCGTGGTCACCCGCAGGCCCACCGACTCGACCGTGCCGGACGCCTCGCCCAGGTCGACGATGTCGCCGACGCCGTACTGGTCCTCCAGCAGCATGAAGATGCCGGACAGGAAGTCCTTCACCAGGTTCTGCGCGCCGAAGCCGACGGCGACGCCGACCACGCCGGCCGACGCGATGATCGGCGTCAGGTTGAACCCGAGATCGCCCAGTATCAGCACGGCCGCGATGCCGAACACCACGAACGACGTGATCGACTGGAGCACCGAGCCGATCGTCCTGGCCCGCTGCGAGCGGCGTTCGGACACCAGCGCGGCCAGCGTCTGCGGCGCCCGCTCGCGCAGCGGGCGCAGGATCCCCGGCACGCCGCCGTTGCCGGTGGTGAGCCGCCGGATCAGCCGGTGCAGCAGGTAGCGCACCAGGAAGGCCACCACCAGGATGCCGAGGATGTTCAGCGGTTTGGCCACCAGCCAGCCGGCCGACACCGCCAGCCACGAGTTGTGGGTGACGTTCCAGACCTGACCGCACCACGTGGTGGCGTCGTTGGCGCAACTCGGCTTGGTGGTCGCGTTCAGCAGTCCCTGGGCCAGAAGTTCCTGCGACACGGCGCCGACCTTAACCGCTGACCCGCCGGGACTGAACGGTTCGACGGCGCCCGGCGACCGATTCGGCACGTCACCGGCGCTTCGTCCAGGCGTTCGCCTACGCTGTGGGACACGTCACCGCAATGGCGTGCTTTTCCCTAGTGGTCTGTGGTCGACTAAGGTTCCACAGCACGGTGGAGGTGGTCGCGTGCCCGACCGACAACCGACCCCCATCGGCGCGGCCGCGAGCCAGGCGCCGGGGGGATCGCTGCGCACAGAGCCTGCCGTTTCGGCAGGCCCGCTGTTGTCCGTCGGTAACGCCGTCGACCACCCACCTGAGCCCAGGAGCGTCGAACACAACCACCACACCAGGCCCCCGACCTGGGGTCGCCGCAGGGTGCTGCTGCTCAACGCCACCTACGAACCGCTCACTGCCCTGCCGCTGCGCAGGGCGGTGGTGCTCGTGGTGTGCGGCAAGGCGGACGTGCTGCACGGCGACTCGGCCGGGCTGGTCCTGCACTCGGCCAACCGGACCGTCGAGGTGCCGTCGGTGATCAAACTGAGCACCTACGTGCGGGTGCCCTACCGGGCGCGGGTGCCGCTGACCCGAGCCGGCCTGATGTACCGGGACCGCTACCGCTGCGCCTACTGCGGCGGCCGCGCGGACACCATCGACCACGTCGTGCCGCGCAGCAAGGGTGGCGCGCACACGTGGCAGAACTGCGTGGCGAGCTGCGCGAAGTGCAACCACCGGAAGGCGGACCGGCTGCTGTCCGAACTCGGCTGGCGCCTGCGCACGACACCGAGCGCGCCGAGAGGACCGAACTGGCGGCTCCTGGCGGGGATCGCCGAGGCCGATCCGCTGTGGTTGCCCTATCTGGGCGAGGCCGCCTGACGTTGCCGGCGGCGCGAGCCGCTGGGCGGCGGGCCGGCGAGCGCCGGCCCGTGCCTGCCCCTGCCGTCAGTGGGTGACGCGAGTACCCGCCAGGGCGGTGACGCGCGTGCCGTCGAGGGCGGTGACGCGGGTGCCGGCCTTCGCGGTCACGCGGGTGCCCGCCTTGGCCGTGACGCGG
>DATEPR010000466.1:0-4123 GCA_035273045.1 Pseudonocardiaceae bacterium
AGCTTCCTGGTCTCGTCGATCGCCGCGAAGAACATCCCCGTGGTGCAGGGCGCCGTGCTGTTCATCGGCGTCGTGTACGTGTTGATCAACCTGGTGGTGGACGTGATCGTCGGGGTCGTCGATCCGCGGACGCGGAAGAAGGTGTCGGTGTGACGGCCAACATGGACACCACGTCGAACACGTCCGGGGACATCGATCCGGCGGCCGGTTCGCTGCCCGTGGTGACGGCGGGCGCCGGTTTCCGGGCGTCCGCCACCGCGCGCCTGGCCCGTGGTGGACTGGTCTCCGGCGCCGTCCTGGGCGTGCTGGTGTTGTTCCTGTTGGTGGTGGCGGTGTTCCCGCGGCTCGTCGCGCCCGGGGACCCCACGGCGTCGGTCGGCCCGGCGTTCAGCCCGCCGAGCGGGGCGCACTGGTTCGGCACCGACGACCTCGGCCGTGACCTGCTGACCAGGGTCGTGTGGGGGGCCCACCCGATCCTGCTGGCCAGCGTCGTCGGCATCGCGATCGCCACGGTGATCGGGGTACTGCTCGGGCTCGTCGGCGGCATGACCAGGGGGCTGGCCAGTGGCCTCGTCATGCGCGTCCTCGACGTCATGCTGGCCCTGCCCGCGCTGCTGATCGCCCTGATGGTGGTGGCGATCGTCGGCACCGGCGTGACCAGCATCGTGATCGCCGTTGGCGTCGCGTACATTCCGGCGTTCGCCAGGGTGGTCTACGGCTCGGTGCAACGACTCCGGACGGCCGACTACGTCGCCGCCGCCCGGCTGTTCGGCGCCAGCCGGGCGCGCACGGTCGTCCGGCACCTGGTGCCCAACCTGGCCACGGAGATCGCGGTCGTCGCGAGCAGCGCGCTGGGCTGGGCGGTGCTCACGGCGGCCACGTTGAGCTTCCTCGGGTTCGGCGTGAACCTGCCGAACCCGGACTGGGGCGTCGACCTGGCGTCCGGCGGCCAGTACCTGCAGACGGCGTGGTGGATCTCGACATTCCCCGGCCTCGCCGTGACCGCGACGATCCTGTTGTCCAACTACCTCGGCGACTACGTCAGCGCGATCCTCGATCCGCGCCGCACGGTCCGGGTCCGCCGGCCCTGGCAACTGGGCTGAGCACGGGAGGAAGAAACATCGTGACGCTGCTGGCAGTGCGGGACCTGCGGACCCAGATCCGCCGGGGCCGGGACGTGGTCACGCCGGTCGACGGCATCTCGTTCGACATCGCGCCCGGCGAGACCGTCGGCCTGGTCGGCGAGTCGGGCTGCGGCAAGACCATGACCGGCATGTCCATCATGCGGCTGCTGCCCGGCAGCGGCCGGATCACGGCGGGCTCGGTGCGGTTGGCCGGCCGGGACCTCGCGTCGCTGGGCGCCCGCGACATGCGGCAGGCACGCGGCCGGGACGTCGCGATGGTCTTCCAGGACCCGATGACGTCGCTGAACCCGACCATCACCATCGGCCGGCAGATCACCGAGGCGGTGCGGCTGCACCGCGACACGACCCCGGCCGCCGCGCGGGAACGCGCCCTCGAAGTGCTGCGACTGGTGGGCATGCCGCAACCGGAGCAGCGGCTGGGCAGCTACCCGCACGAACTGTCCGGCGGGCAACGGCAGCGGGTGATGATCGCGCTGGCGCTGGCCTGCGAGCCGAAGCTGCTGATCGCCGACGAGCCGACCACCGCGCTGGACGTGACCATCCAGGCGCAGATCCTGGAACTGTTGCGGTCCCTGCGCGACCGGCTGGGCATGGGCGTCCTGCTCATCACGCACGACCTCGGCGTGATCGCCGGCCAGGCCGACCGGGTGCTGGTGATGTACGCGGGCCGGATCGTGGAGTCCGCGCCGACGCGGGAACTGTTCGCCCGGCCGCGCCACCCCTACACGGAGGCGCTGCTGGGCGCCATCCCCCGGCTGGACCAGCGGCGGCACGAGGAGTTGCGGTCCATTCCCGGCCTGCCGCCCGACCTGGCGCATCCGCCGGCCGGCTGCCGGTTCGCGCCGCGCTGCGCGTTCGCCACGGACCGGTGCCGCACCGAGGACCCGGTCCTCACCGACGACCCGGACCACGCCTACGCCTGCTTCCATCCCCGCCCGGTCCGCCAGCCGGCCGCACGCACCGCGCCGGTCACCGCGGCCACGGCCGCCGACCCGGTCAACGACGGCGACACGCTGCTGGAACTGGTGGACGTGCACAAGGAGTACCCGATCACCGGCGGTTTCCTGCGCCGCCGCACCGGTGCGCTGAAGGCGGTGTCCGGGATCTCGCTGACCGTGGCCGCCGGCGAGACCTTCGCCCTGGTCGGCGAGTCCGGGTGCGGCAAGTCCACCACCGGGCGGCTGATCGTGGGCCTGGACGAACCGACCATGGGCACCATCAGCTTCGCCGGGCGGTCGGCGGGCTCGCGGCGGGCGGGTGGCCGGATGCGGCCCAGGGACATGCAGTTGGTGTTCCAGGACCCGTCCGCGTCACTGGACCCGAGGATGAAGGTGGGCACGAGCCTGGCCGAACCCCTGCTGCTGCAACACATCGGGGACCGGCGGGAACGCGCCGCCCGGGTCGGTGAGATGGTGGACCAGGTCGGCCTGGCGCGCGCCGCGCTGGACCGCTACCCGCACGAGTTCTCCGGCGGGCAGCGGCAGCGGATCGGCCTGGCGCGGGCGTTGATGCTGCGGCCCCGGCTGGTGGTCGCCGACGAACCGGTCTCCGCGCTGGACGTGTCCGTGCAGTCCCAGGTGTTGAACCTGATGCGGTCGTTGCAGCGGGCGATGGGGCTGACCTACGTGGTCATCAGTCACGACCTGTCCGTGGTGAAGTACCTCGCCGACCGGATCGGCGTGATGTACCTGGGCAAGCTCGTCGAGGTCGGCGCCGCGGACGGGATCTACCGGCAGCCCGCCCACCCGTACACGGCCGGCCTGCTGGACGCGATCCCGGAACCGGACCCGGTCCGGGAACGGGAGAAGGAACACCAGCCGATGGCCGGTGAGCTGCCGTCGGCGATCGACCCGCCGTCCGGTTGCCGGTTCCGTACCCGGTGTCCGCTGGCCCAGGACCGTTGTGCCGTCGAGGAACCGGTGTTGCGGCCGTTCAGCGCGGACCAGTCGGCGGCGTGCCATTTCCCCTTGCGTACACCGGAACCAGCGGTCGGACGGGAGTGACCTCGGGTGTCAGAACAGGGCCTGGAGCATTCCGCGCGAGTCCGCGATGTGTTGCCGCATCGCCGCCTGCGCCGCGTCGCCGTCCCGGTCGCGGACCGCGGCGAGCAGTTCGTCGTGGCTGAGCATCGCCGTCACCCGCACGGTGCGCGAGGAGAAGTAGAACCGCCAGAACCGCAGGTTGTGCATCAGCAGCCGTTCGACCTGGTCCTGCAACATCGAGTTGTTCAGGATGCGCACCAGGAACAGGTGAATCTGGTAGTCGGCGTCCAGGTAGGTCTCCGAAGCGGTGGCGGTGCGGGCGCGGTTGGCCGTGGCGACGAGTTTCGTCAGGGCGACGACGTCCTCGTTCGACGCGCGGCGGGCCGCGATGTGCACCGCGCCGCACTCGATGGCCTCCCTGGCCTCGAACAGGTCGAGCACGTCTTTCAGGGTGAACGCCGCGACGACCGTGCCCCGCCTGGGCAGCACGGTGAGGAATCCGTCGGACGCCAGGCGCGCCAGCGCCTCGTGCACCGGCATCCGGCCGATCTCCAGTTCCTCGGCGAGGGCCTGCTCGTTGACCACCGAGCCCGGGGACAACCGTAGGTCGAGCAGCATCTCCCGGAGCTGCTCGTACGCACGGTCGCTCGCCCGGACAGTGCTGGATGGCATTGACGCTCCCTTGGGTGGTTCGCTGCCATACCAGTATGCGGCAGCAGTTATGGCGGCAACAAACCAGGGCGCCGCATTGCATGCCGTTACACGGGTTCCGGCGCCCAGACGGTGTGCAGTGCGACTGACGGCACGACGTCGAACCGGTGCCGCATGAGCAGCATCGCCGCGTCGTGCTGGGCCCGGTCGTCGCTGGCCACGCAGTCCTCGACCACGACGACGTAGTAGTCGTTGAACAGGGCGTCCCGTGCGGTGGACTCGACGCAGCCCTCCGTGGTACATCCGGTGACGACGACGGTCTTGACGCCGTTGCTGCGCAACAGC
>DATEPR010000467.1:0-2062 GCA_035273045.1 Pseudonocardiaceae bacterium
CGGCAGTTCGTGCACCAGGTCGGCGCCCACCAGCGTGGCCACGTCGACGTCCGGGAACCGGCTGAACAGGGAAGGCCGCAACCCGGCCGAATCGGCCGCCGCGAGCAACTGGGCCAACATGCAGCCGGCGTCCCAGAACAGGTGCCGGAAGCCGCGTTCCCGGTAGCGCCACCCGGTCCGCCACGGAATCCCGGTGACCACGACGGCCGGCGCCGCACCCCGGGGCGGCGGCGCCACCAGCACCAGCGCGTGCCGCTGCGGGTGGTACCAGTACACGCCGCCCGCGACCGCGTGGCCATCCGGCACGGCGACGTACAACTCCAGCGGGAACCGCCCGCCGGCCGAACCCGTCGCCCGGAACAGGTGTGTCCCGTAGGGCCGTTCCGCGGTGCGCACCACGCCCGCCGCCAGGTGCAGCATCCGGGACAGCCGGGGCAGGTCCAGTTCCTGGGGCGGCACACCGGCCGATCCGGCCAGCACGGCGACCGTGGAGTCCGTGGTGGCCGGCAGGTCCCTGGGCAGCGGTGTCGCCGGGAGGGACTCGTCGTAGTGCTTGAAGAACCACGGAAAGCACGTCAGGTCATCGGTCTGGAAGCCCTGCAGCAGCCGGCTGGAGTCCGGGTACCGGCCGAGCCGGGACAGTGATGTCAACCGGTGCAGCTCCTGTGTCGCCGTCGCCATTGCCCCACCCAATCACACGCCCACGTCGTACGATCCTGACCAGCCACTGATTCGATGGAGAAATGTGGGCCAGCAACAGGAACCGGACTCGGACCAGCTCGACAGGGTTTTCGCGGCCGCGGGCTACCCACCCGGCGCCGTCCAGGCGTGCACGCGTCTGGGCGACGCGAACTACAACACGGCCTACCGGCTCCGGCTGGCCAACGGCACCGGCCTCGTCCTGAAGATCGCACCCGATCCCGCCGCGCCCGCGCTGGCCTACGAACGCGACATCATGCACACCGAGGCGTTGTTCTACCGGATCGCCGCCCCGGTCGTGCCCGTGCCGGCCGTGGTGCGCGCCGACTTCTCCCGCCAGGTGATCGGCAGCGACTACCTGCTGATGACCGAACTGCCCGGCGCGAACTGGGCGGCCCAGCGGGATCGGATCACCGGCACCGAACGTGACCGCCTGCGCGGCGAACTGGGCGCCGTCACGGCCGCGCTGCACCGCATCACCGGTCCGTCCTTCGGTTACCCGCAGGACGAACCGTTCCCGACCTGGCGGACGGCGTTCACCGGGATGTTGGACGCCCTGTTCGTCGACGCCTTGCGGTTCGAGGTGCCGCTGCCCGAACCGGTGGGCAGGATCCGGTCCGCCACGGCCCGGCACCTGCACCTGCTGGACGACGTGACGACGCCCGTGCTGGTCCATTTCGACCTGTGGGCGGGCAACATCCTGGTGCACGACGGGCGGCTGACCGGTGTGGTGGACGGCGAACGCGCGTTCTGGGGTGACCCGCTGGCCGAGTTGGCGTCGGTGGCGCTGTTCGGCGACGTCGAGCAGGACGCCGCGTTCGTCGCCGGCTACCGGTCGGCGGGCGGAACGCTCGTCTTCAACGACCGCACCCGCCGCCGGCTCGCCCTGTACCAGGTGTACCTCTACCTGATCATGCTCGTCGAGTGGGTGCCGAGGGGTTCGTCCGGTCCGATGCACGAGCTCACCATCGAGCGGGCGGCCCAGCACCTGCGCCTGGCACTGAGCGTACTGGCCTGACCAAACCGTCCATATCGGACTTCCGCCCGGACCGGCCGGGCGAGCACCGGACCGCGGCCGTAGGACTGTGGGAGACTGCTGGCATGATCCGGAACGTGGTGGTCGGGCGGTTGCGGCAGCCGGACGATCCCGACGCGCGAGCGATGCTCAAGGACGGCCTGGCGGCCATCGCGGCACTCAAGTTGCCCGGCCTGCTGGCCATGACCGCCGGACCCGACCTGGCGCTGCGGCCCGGTGGCTGGCACTTCGCGATCGTCAACGACTGGGCGGACGCCGACTCCTACCGGGCCTACGACGCCGACGAGGAGCACAACCGCATCCGCCGCGAGATGTTCGCGGGAATCT
>DATEPR010000468.1:0-7222 GCA_035273045.1 Pseudonocardiaceae bacterium
TCCGGGCTTGCCGCATCCGGTTGTGCCCCGTCGGATCCGGCCGCTGTCGGCCGGGCCAGGTCCGCCCCGTCCGGTTGGGCCGCGCCCGACCCGTCAGGCGCAGCCGTGTCGGGCTGTGCCGTGTCCGGCTGTGCCGCGTCCGGTTGGGCCGCGTCCGGTTTCGGTTGCGTCCCTTCCGGTTGCGGCCCGTCCTGCGGAGCCACGTCCGGCTTCGGACCCTCCGGTGCGGCATCCGGTTTCGGTTGCGCACCTTCCGGCTGGGCCGGCGTCGCCTGGTCGGACGGCTGGTCGGACGGTTGCTGCTGGGTGTCCTGCGCGGGCGGCGCCTGCGACTTGTCGTCGGTCGGCGGCGCCTGCTGCGACTGTTGCAGCTGCTGCAACTTCTGCATCTGCAACGGCAGGTCCACCCGGAGGTTCCACATGCTGGAGAACGTCGGCGTGACCGTGGGCACGTCCTCCGCTCCCTGCACGCCCAACCTCTGCAACTGCCCGTTCACCGCCTGCTGGATATACGGCTGCATCGTCGCGCCCAACAACTGCTGACCCAGGTCGTTGGGGTGGTACGAGCCCTGCACGTTGCCAGGGGTCAGGCCGTTGAGCCCTTCCTGGCTGGTGAACAACTCGTGACCCTCCAACGCGGTGGACAGGTCCGCGTACAACCACTGCTGCGCCGGGTGCTGGGACGCGGCGATGAACGACGCGTCCTGGTTGTTCGTGTTCAGCGTGGTGGCGAGCTGGTTGGACATGTTCGCCTCGCCCTGGCTGATCTGCGACCAGCTGAAGGGCGACCACCAGACCGGTTCTCCCGGCACGGTGGCCGGCATCGCCTTCGGATAACCGAGCGACACGATCGTCGCGTTCGGCGATGCCAGGTTGGAGATGTCGTTGAGCAGCTTGACCTGGTTGTTCAGGTAGGTGCCGTTGTTGAACTGCTCCATGAACTGCGGGAACTGCTGCGTCGACGTCGCGTCCGTACTGGTCAGCGCCGTGTGCACCCAGTCGCTGAACCGGGCGTCGTTGCCGCCGATGCCGACGATCACGACGTCCGCTCCCTTGACCGCGTCGATCTGCGGCGGCTGCTCGAACGGCGTTCCTGGCCGGGTCGTCTGGTACAGACTGTCCCTGGTGGCACCGGACACCGGCACGAACGTGACCTGGAGGTCGACTCCCGGGTTGGCCGCCTGGATCTGGTTCAGTGCCTGAAGTGACGGCGCTGTCGACGACTGGTGTGCCGGATCGACCTGCATCGACGTGTAGTCGATGCCGTCCTGGTTCACGTCGCGGACGGGGACCGTCTTGTACGTCGACGAACTGGCGCCCTCGCCACTGGTGAACGAGTCACCGATGACGACGACCTTCAGCGTCGGCTTGGCCGACGCCGACGTTGCCGGCGCGGCAGGGCCGGCGGACGGTTCCGCCGCGCCGGCCTGAGCCGTGCCCGTGGAGATGGCCAGCACCGCGGCGATCGCCGCGGTGCCGAAGGCCCGCACCAGCAGGCCACCGCCTCCACCCTCGGATCGAGAAAGTGGTACTTTCACCCTGTCCTCCTCGGGAAAAAGGTGATAACGGCGGGCCCGGGCACACCGATTTCGGCATTCCGAGCACGCCGAGCGTCATACTGCCAGCGCCGGAGTAGCCTTCCGAGAAGGATCGTCTGAATTAACGGTGAAAGTGAACGGATTAGCTCGAATTGCGGACACCGAGTGGTCCAAATGGTTCGCCGAGCAATTTCCGTGTGGGTAAAAATGCCACGGTAAATATACCGTCATAATCAGCGGGTGCGACGGAACACCGTGAGCGCCACGGCGGTCACCACCGCGACAGCACGCAGTCTCCGCAGACGGCGGACCGGCCGGTCGCCCGGTAGATCAGGCAGCAGCTCCGCCGCCGGAACCCACCTTCCCCGCGGACACCGTGCTCCCGCACCACCGGCAGGTCGTCCACGGCGGCGGTCGCGGCGGCCGCCAGGTCCGGCCGGGCGGCGCCGATGACGGTGGCGGCACCGTTCAGCGCGGAGGCGACGTTCCCCCACAACACCGTCCGCGACACGGAGAATCCCGCGGTGACGTCCACCAGCTCGCCCAGCCAGCCGATCAGTTCGTCCGGCGATCCGGTCACCTGTCCGGCGGTGGCCAACGGAAACGCGCCGCTCAGGTCTCCCCGCCACCACAGGCCGGCCACGGCCAACCATGCTCCACTGTGGACGAACAGGCCGAGCGGCGGCGCCACCAGCCGGGCCGCCAGCCCCAACTGCGCCACCGACGCGGCCACCCGCATGTCACTGCCCAGGGACCGCCGAACCGTGTCCACCCGCCCGGCCAGCACACCCGGATCCAGCAGCTCCCGTACCGGTCGCCACGGCGGCCGAGGCGGCTCGGTCCGCACCGCGAAGAACGGACCCCAGCCACGGATCTCGGCCAACGCGGCGGTCATGCGGCGGGACGATACCCGCTGGTCCGTGCCGCGGCATGGGCACTGTCTACGCGGCGACGCGGGGCGGTCAGCTCCGCAGGCTGTCCAGGGCGAACACGAACAACATGACGTAACCCACAACGAACAGGGCGCCCACGATCAGCGCCGCGGCCAGGATGATGCCGGCGACTGTCACGACCGTCCGGACCGGCGGCGGTTCCGGCGAATACGGGTCCGTCCTGGGATACTCCGGCAGCTCCGGGTACTCCATTCCCGCATCCTGCCGAGCCGGCCGGACCGCCACATCCGTAGGACTACGGCTCGCGGATACCGGGCTGCCGGCCGGGTCCGGCGAGGCGTGGTGAGCCTGCTGTTCAACTACGTGCGCGGGTCCGCGCAGACGGTCGCCGAGTCCCGCCAGGCCGCAGCGACCACCGGAGTGTCCGATCAGGACTGGTGGGCCGGCCGTTCCGCGCACCTGGTCGAGGTCGCACCCGACTTCGCCGAACGGTTTCCCGCGTCGACACGGCTCTCGGCGGACGCCACGGGCACCTGGGAGGAGCGGATCGACGAGACGTTCCACGCCGGCCTCGCGGTGCTGCTGGACGGCGTCAGCAAGGCCACCGCAGCACGACGGGCGCGGCGGGACGGTCGTTCCTGACCACCACGTCGGCCACCTGTTCCGGGTGGGCGTCCGCGCGGTAGAGCCGCTGGGCCGGCAGGTAGCGCCGCAGGTAGCGCTCCCGCACCGCGTCCGGTCCGCCCATCGCCTCGGCGTCCCGCACCAGCGCGCGACGCAGCGTCTCGTCCTCGCGCACGTCGACGAAGATCGACACGTCCCACTGGTGGCGCAGTTCCGGGCGCAGCAGGAACACGCCGTCGAAGACCAGCACGGCACCGTCGGGCGCGGTGCACGCCGGCCGGTCGACCGGTCGGTCGGCGGCGTGGTCGAACACGGCGGTGCGGTAGCGGCGGTCGCCACCGGGGCTCAGCGGGTCCAGCACCGCCCGCCGGAGGGCGGCGTAGTCGAATGTGTCGTGGTAGCAGCCCTCCGGGGACAGGCTGCCGCGCCGCTGCCGGACCGACCTTGGCTGGTGGAAGCCGTCGATGCCGGCGCGGATCACTGCCCTGCGGCCACGCAGCCGCGCGGCGAGTTCGTCGGCGAGCGTCGTCTTGCCGGCCGCGTCCGGGCCGTCCACCGCGACCCGCAGCACGTCCGGTGCCGCGACCAGGTCGGCCAGTGCGGCGACGAGCGCGTCCCTGGTCACGTCCGGTCCCGGTTGAGCAGGACCACGTCGTCGGACAGGTACAGCGCCGTGATGGCGGCGTGTTCGGCGAGCACCCGGGCGCTCCTGCGGGCCAGCGGCAACTCCGCCGGGCCGTCCTCGTGGTGCACGGTGACCGACGTGACCACGGCGAGGCCGACCCGGCCGCCCAGCACCAGATGTTCGCGCAGCAGGGCGTTCAACCGGAGATTGGTCTGCTGGGTCGGGCCTGGGTTGCGGTAGTGGCCCCAGCGCCGGTGGAGATCGTCGGTCTCGCCGACGTAGACCTCGGGCCGGCCCTGGCCGGGCCGGCCGGTCAGCGTCATCCGGTACAGGCCGGGCAGCGCCGGCGCGCCCGGGAACCACGGCCGCCCGTCACCGGACAGCGTGACGACACCCGCCGTGTGCCACTGGAGCCGGATCCGCAGGTCGAGTTCGGGTCCGTCGGGTTCGGACGGTGGCGCCGCCATCGGTTGCGCCGCCTGCCGGCCGCCGCCGATCTGGCCACGGCTGAACCGCACCCGTTCCCGGCCCAGGTCGACCATGTCGACCTGCCAGCCGGCCGAGCGCCATGCGGCCGCGTGGGAGTGGCCGCTGTTCGCCCACCACTCCCGGTACTGGAACGCCGACGGTGGCAGGCCGCCGACCAGTTCGGCGACGTCGGCGAAGTCCATGTCGACGGTGCCGCGGTCGGTCGCGGCCAGCGCGGCGAGCCAGTCGGTCAGTGGCTGGTACTTGGTCATGGGCACCTCACTCTAGGCTGGCCAGGGCATCGGCACCCCTGGGAGGCTCCCTTGGCGGCGACACTGGTGGTGGTCGGCGGGCTGCCGGCCACCGGCAAGACGACGGTGTCCCGGCGGGCGGCCGACGCGCTCGGCGCCGCCTACGTCCGGATCGACACCATCGAGCAGGCCGTCAAGGACTCCGAGACCAACACCGGCAACGTCCTGAACCACGCGGTCGAGTGGGGTCTGGGCTACGAGGTGGGCTACGCCGTGGCCCGCGACCAGTTGAACCGGGGCATGGACGTGGTCGCCGACTGCGTGAACCCGATGAAGATCACCAGGGACGCCTGGCAGGCGGTGGCCGCCTCGACCGGCACCCGGCTGGTCGAGGTGGAGATCGTCTGTTCCGACGAGGACGAACACCGGCAGCGCGCCACCACCCGCACGGTCGACGTCCCGAACCTGGTGCCGCCGACGTGGCAGCAGATCGTCGACCGCGAGTACGAACCGTGGGACCGCCCGCACGTCGTGCTGGACACGGCCGGGACCGCGATAGCGGACACCGTGGCGCGGCTGTGCGCGGCGGTGCGTTAGACCTCGTCCAGGAAGCGCAGCATCCGCTCGGTCAGCAGCGCCGCCGACTCGGCGTCGTACTCGGGCAGGTCCGGATCGGCGAACAGGTGGCCGGTGATGGGGTACTCGAAGAACTCGAACCGGGCGCCGGCCGCGCGCACGCTCGCCGACAGCAGGTCCACACCGTCGGCCGAGCGCCACGGATCGGACTCGGCGTAGTGCACCTGCACCGGCACGCCCGCCGGCCAGGCCGACAATCCCAGTGCTGGCAAGGGAAGGGCCGCGTGCAGCAGGATCGCGCCGCGCGCTCCCGGCCGGCTGGCGGCCAGGTGTTCGGCGGACACGCCACCGTTGGAGAAGCCCGCGTACACCACGTCCGCCGGCAGGTCCGCGACCGACGCCTCGGTGCGCCGGATCATCTCCGCCACGCCGATCCGTTCGAAGTGACTGACCGCGGTGGCCATGTCGGCGAAGACCTCGCCGTCGTACAGGTCGGGCACGGTCACCTCGTGGCCGGCGGCGCGCAGCGCGTCGGCGGTCCCGTGTATGGCTGGCCGGAGGCCGAGCACCGAGTGGAACAACACCACGGTCGTCATGACCGCTGCCTACCAGACGTCCCCGACAGGCTCAGCGCGGGCGCGGGGCGCGCGGCAACGCCACCAGGGTCCAACCGGTCAGGTCGCACAGCCTGGCCAGGCCCGCCGACCGGGCCACCGCGCGACCACGCCGTCTCGCCAGCTGGGCGCCCGGCGCCGGGTCGGCCCGGCTCGCGGCGATCACCCTGCCGTTGGCGTTCAGCAGGGCCAGCGGCGCCGGGTCGGCGCACAGGGCCGGCATGATCCGGCGTTCGACGTGATCGGACAGCACGTCCATGCCGGCGATGCCCAGCGGCCGGTCGCCGTCGTGGACCGGGACGGACAGGGTGAACGTGTACTGGTTGGTGCAGGCGTAGTCGACGTACGGCCCGGCCACATGTTCCCGGCGAGCGCCGATCGGCACCTCGAACCACTCCTCCGTGGTGTAGTCGAAGAAGTCCGCTCCGGTCGGGTCGAGGTTGACCCGTAGCGCCTCCGGCGTGCCGTCGCCCTGCCGCCACCACCATTCCAGCCAGTACGGCGCGTCGTCCACCACGCCGGGCGCGGTGACGATCCCGGTGCCCACCGCCAGGTCGGCGAAGGTCTCCAGGGTCGCGTGGATGTGCGGTCGCAGCGCCGCCAGGTCGGCGAGCGTGTACCGGTCGGTGACCGACGCCTGGAACGCGGCTGCCATGTCGCGCAACGCGGCCAGGATGCGCTCGACGTCGTCGGCCAGGGTGGACCAGATCCGGTCGGCGTCCGCGGTCTCCGTGCGGTACAGGTCGACGCGCCACCGGATGAGCAGTTCGGTCTCGTGCGCGATGTGCTGTTCGGCGAGCTGCCGGGCCAGGTCGGGCCGGCCGTCGGCGATCGCGTCGACCATCGCCGCGCGGATCGCGACGGACTCGGCGTGCTCGGCGTCGCTGAACAGGACCCACACCAGGTCGCCGAGTTCGACGCGCAGGTTCGCTTCTCCCTGGGTGAGCCGGGGCGCCTGGGCCGCCGCGGCGACCTCGATGCCGAACTCGCTGTCCGCGCGCCGCCGTTCACCGGGGGTGGTCGCGGCGGCCAGCCGGTCCACCCGCCTGCGCAGTGCCGCGATCTCCAAGGCGGTGGCCCGCTGGGCGGCCAGCGCGGCCGTGCTGCCGAGGACGGCCTGGCGCAGGTCGCCGAGTTCGCGCAGTTGGCGGACGGTCGGCCGGGCCAGGCCGGACCGGGTGAGCGCGGACGGCGAGTTCGGCATCGAGGTCGCGGCGGCGGCCCAGGCGCCCCGGCTCACCCAGGGGGAGGCGAACCTGCGCGTCGAACTCGGCAACCTGGTGTGGGTCCTGCTCAGCGACGCCGAGCACGCCGAGTCCGTGGCGATCCGCAGGGCCATGGTCGACGCGATCGCCGCCGGCCGGCCGGAACAGGCAAGGCAACTCGCCGAACAGCACGTCGCGCACGAGACCGAACTGCTCATCCGGTGGCGCATCGACCTGTACCGCACGGAGACCGTCGACGCCGACCGGATCTGGTCGACCCTGGCCGACGACGTGGAGCGCATCCTGGCCGCGTTGCGCGACATGGCCGCCGCGTTCCGCGCGTCGGTGACCGACGGCTACACGCTGGCCGACCTGGCCGCGCTGCGACCGCACATCCACGCGACCCTGGAGACCTTCGCCGACCTGGC
>DATEPR010000469.1:0-4448 GCA_035273045.1 Pseudonocardiaceae bacterium
TGCGACACCGGCCGGGCGGCGGTGTGGCCGGGCGGCGACGCGATCGGCATGGCGACCGCGCTGCTGCGCTGCGGCACCGCCACGGTGATCGCCAGCGTGCTGCCAGTGCCGGACCGGCAGGCCGTGCCGCTGGTCACCGCCCTGCACGACGGGCTGGCCGGTGGCCTGCGCCCGGCCGAGGCACTGGCCCACGCCCAGGCCGAACACGGGCACCTGGGCTTCGTGTGCTTCGGCGCCTGAAGTTGTCCACAGGTTCGGCTACTTGTCCCCAAGTGTGGACAACCGGGAGATGGCCTCGTCCAGCACCTCGTCGCGCTTGCAGAACGCGAACCGGACCAGGTGCCGCCACTGCTCGGGATGGTCGGTGAACACCTGCACCGGCACGGCGGCCACACCGATCCGCTCCGGCAGCGCCCAGCACAGCTCCGCGCCGTCGGCGAAGCCGAGCGGCCGGACGTCCGCGCACACGAAATAGGTGCCGGCCGACGGGTGCACGCCGAACCCGGCCTTGGCCAGGCCGGCGGTCAGCCGGTCCCGCTTGTCCCGCAACGAGTCCCGCAGGTCGGCCACCCACGGCAGTTCGGCCCGCAGCGCGTGCGCGACAGCCGGTTGGAACGGCGCGCCGCCGACGAACGTGAGGAACTGCTTGGTGGCCCGCACGGCGGCGATCAACTCCGCCGGACCGCAAGCCCAGCCGATCTTCCAGCCGGTGCAGTTGAACGTCTTGCCGGCGCTGGACACCGTCACGGTGCGCTCGGCCATGCCGGGCAGCGTGGCCAGCGGGACGTGCTCGCGGCCGTCGTAGATCAGGTGCTCGTACACCTCGTCGGTGACCGCGACCAGGTCGTGCTCCCGGCACACCGCGGCGATCTCGGCCAGTTCGTCGTCGGTGAACACGGTGCCGGTCGGGTTGTGCGGCGAGTTGACCAGGATCACCCGCGTCGCCGGCGTGACCGCGGCCCGCAGTGCGTCGACGTCCAGCGCGAAGCGGCCGTCCGCCGCCTCACGCAGCCCGACCACCCGCCGGGTCGCGCCGGCCAGCGCCACCGCCGCCGCGTACGAGTCGTAGTACGGCTCGATCACGATCACCTCGTCACCGGGACCGGCCAGCGCCAGCAGGGCCGCCGAGATCGCCTCCGTCGCGCCGACCGTGACCAGGACCTCGGTGTCCGGGTCGTAGGCGGTGCCGTAACGGGTGCGGTGCTCGGCGACGGCCCGGCGCAGGTCCGGGATGCCGGGGCCGGGCGGGTACTGGTTGACGCCCTCCGCGATGGCCTTGCGGGCGGTGGCCAACATGCCGGCCGGGCCGTCCGTGTCCGGGAAGCCCTGACCCAGGTTGACCGCCCCGGTCCGCTGGGCCAGCGCGGTCATCTCCGCGAAGATCGTCGAGGTGAACGGCCGCATCCGCGGCACGAGGGCAGGCTGGCGCACGCAGCAAACCCTGCCATATCGGCCGGCCGTGCAGGCGAAGCCGCCCAGCAGTGCGTGGACGCGGTCACAATGGTGGTGTGGAACAACTGACCCCGGCCGAGCTGACCAAGCGCCGCGCGCTGCGCCGGATGAAGTTCATCGCCGGTGGCCTGCTGCTGACCGCGGCGATCGTGTACGTCCTCACCACGGTGCTGGGCGGCCCGGCGTGGGTGGGCTACGTGCGGGCGACGGCCGAGGCCAGCATGGTGGGCGCGCTGGCCGACTGGTTCGCGGTGACGGCGCTGTTCCGGCGGCCGCTGGGCCTGCCGATCCCGCACACCGCGATCATCCCCACCCGCAAGGACGCGCTCGGCGAGAACCTGGGCGACTTCGTCAGCGCCAACTTCCTGGCCGAGAGCGTGGTCAAGGACCGGCTGCGGCGGGTCGGGCTGGCCGCCCGGCTGGGCACCTGGCTGGCCGAGCCGGCGCACGCCGAACGGGTCACCCAGGAGCTGGCCACCATGGTGCGGGGCGCGGTGACCGTGCTGCGCGACGAGGACGTGCAGGCCGTCGTCGAGCAGGCCGTGGCGGCCAGGGTGATGGCGGTGCCGTGGGGGCCGCCGCTGGGCAAGCTGCTGGACCGGGTGCTGACCGACGGCGCCCACCACAAGCTGGTCGACCTGTTGTGCGACCGGGCCTACGACTGGGTGCGGGACAACCACGCCACCGTGCTGCGGGTGGTGTCGGAACGGTCGCCGAGCTGGTCGCCGAGGTTCGTCGACTCGCTGCTGGCCGACCGCGTCTACAACGAGGTGCTGGGCTTCGCGTGGGCGGTGAAGACCGACGTCAACCACCCGATGCGGCTGGCCATCGACACGTTCCTGATCGAGTTCTCGCACGACCTGCAGACCGACCCGGACACCATGAAGCGGGCCGAGCAGGTCAAGCACCAGGTGCTGGAACACCCGGAGGTGCGCAACCTGATCGGCTCGGCTTGGGGCCAGGCCAAGAAGATGCTGCTGGACGCGGCCGAGGACCCGTCCAGCCAACTGCGGCTGCGGGTGCGCGACGGGCTGGTGTCGCTGGGCGGCCGGGTGGCCGGCGAGGACCCGCTGCGGGAGAAGGTGGACGCCTGGGTGGAGAACGCAGCCGGGTACGTCGTGCGCAACTACTCCTCCGAGATCACCACGCTCATCTCGGACACCATCGCCCGCTGGGACGCGCAGGAGACGTCCCGCAAGATCGAGCTCCAGGTGGGCCGGGACCTCCAGTTCATCCGGATCAACGGCACCGTGGTGGGCGCGCTGGCCGGCCTGGTGATCTACACGCTGACCCAGTTGTTCTGACACGGGAAGGTTCCCGGCCCGGTCACGGTTGGACCCGACGTGACCGATGCGATCTCGGCCCCGGTGCCGCTGTCCGTGCTCGACCTGGCGCCGGTGTCCTCCGGCGGCACCAGCGCGGCGGCGCTGCGGGCCACCGTTGCGCTGGCCCAGCACACCGAACGCCTGGGCTACCACCGGTTCTGGCTGGCCGAACACCACAACATGCCGGGCATCGCCAGTTCCGCGCCGGCCGTGCTGATCGGCCAGGTGGCCGCGGCGACGTCCACCATGCGGGTCGGCTCCGGCGGTGTGATGCTGCCCAACCACCCGCCGCTGGTGGTGGCCGAACAGTTCGGCATGTTGACCGCGCTGTACCCGGACCGGATCGACCTGGGGCTGGGGCGGGCGCCGGGCACCGACCCGAGGACGGCGCAGGCGCTGCGCCGGTCGACCGCACCGCTGTCCGCGGACGACTTTCCGCAGCAGTTGGGCGAGTTGATCCGGTACTTCCGGACCGATCCGGCCGACGGCGGCGTGCACGCGGTGCCCGCGGCCGGCAACGAGCCGCCGATCTGGCTGCTCGGCTCCAGCGGGTACAGCGCGCAACTGGCCGGGATGCTCGGCCTGCCGTTCGCGTTCGCGCACCACTTCAGCGCGGCCAACACGCTGCCCGCGGCCGAGTTGTACCGGCGCACCTTCAGCCCGTCCGACGTGCTGGAACGGCCGTACCTGATGATCGCGGCGGCCGTCATCGCGGCCGAGGACGACGAGCGGGCCGAATGGCTCGCCGGGCCGAGCGGGCTGTCGTTCGTGCGGCTGCGCCAGGGCCGGCCGGGCCCGCTGCCCAGCCCGGAGGAGGCCGCCGCGTACCACTACACCGAGGCGGACCGGGCCGTGCTGGCCGACCGGCGCGCCGGCTCGATCGTCGGCGGCCCGGACACCGTGCGGCGGGCCGTCGAGAAGCTGCTCGCGGCCACCGGGGCAGACGAGTTGATGGTGACCACGATGGTGCACGACCCGGCTGACCGGCGGCGATCCTACGAACTGCTGGCCGGCCTGTGGTCGGAACAGGACGCCCCGGCCCGCACCTGACGGCGTTTTCGCGCGTTTCCGGCCGTTTCCGCCCGGGTAACCCCGGCGGAGTGGCTTCGGGAGGTGTGGGGTGACGAACGCGCAGCCTGACGAGTCAACGGTGCGCCGTGCCGTGGCGGCCTCGGCGATGGGCAACTGCATCGAGTGGTTCGACTTCGGTGTCTACACGGCGGGCGCCATCACGGCGACCGTCGGCAAGGTGTTCTTCCCCACGCAGAGCACCTCGACCGCGGTCCTGTCGTCGTTCGCGGTGCTCGCCGTCGCGTTCGTGGTCCGGCCGTTCGGCGGGTTCTTCTTCGGGCCGCTCGGCGACAAGTACGGTCGGCAGCGGGTGCTCGCCACCACGATCATCCTGATGTCACTGTCCACGTTCGTCATCGGTGTGCTGCCGACGTACAGCAGCATCGGCATCGCGGCGCCGATCCTGCTGGTCCTGGCCAGAATGGTGCAGGGGTTCTCCACCGGCGGCGAGTACGGCGGCGCGGCCACGTTCATCGCGGAGTACGCGCTGGACAAGAAGCGGGGCTTCCTGGGCAGTTGGCTGGAGTTCGGCACGCTCAGCGGTTTCGTGCTCGGTTCCGGGCTGGTGCTGATCGTCCACCTGTCCCTGTCGCAGTCCGC
>DATEPR010000470.1:0-4731 GCA_035273045.1 Pseudonocardiaceae bacterium
ATCGCCCGCAACCGCTCGATGTCCACGATCGGGGAAACCACACGTCCGAGCTTACGAGCGAACGCGCCACCACCTGATCGGCCTAGAGAATCACGGTGTGGTTGCCGTGCAGCAGAACGCGGTCCTCCAGGTGCCAGCGCAGGCCCCTGGCCAGGACGATCTTCTCGATGTCCTTGCCCTTGCGGACCAGGTCGGCCACCGAGTCGCCGTGGTGCACGCGGGTGACGTCCTGCTCGATGATCGGCCCGGCGTCCAGTTCGGCGGTCACGTAGTGGCAGGTCGCGCCGATCAGCTTGACGCCCCTGGCGTGCGCCTGGTGGTAGGGGCGGGCGCCGGCGAACGACGGCAGGAAACTGTGGTGGATGTTCAGCGCCCGGCCCGCCCACGCGGCGCACAGCTCGGGCGGCAGCACCTGCATGAACCTGGCCAGCACCACGGCATGCGGACGATGGCTGTCCACCAGTTGCGCCAGTTGGGCGAACGCGGCCGCCCGCCCGTCCGGGTCGCCGGGCGGGAACGGCACGTGGAAGAACGGGATGCCGTGCGCGCGGGTGATGTCGGCCAGCGCCAGGTGGTTGCCGATCACCGCGCTCACGTCGACGTCCAGTTCGCGCGCGGCGACCCGGCCGAGCAGGTCGTAGAGGCAGTGTCCTTCCCGGGACACCAGGATCACCATGCGCCGCCGGGCCGCCGTGTCGCTGACCCGCCAGTCCGTCTGGGCGCCCAGTTCCCGTGCCACGCCGGCGAACCGGACGCGCAGCTCGTCGACGCCGAACGGCAGGGAGTCGGCGAGCACCTCCTGGCGGGTGAAGAACCAGCCGGTGTCCCGGTCGGTGTGGTACGCGGCCTCGACGATCCAGCCGCCCGCCTCGGCGAGAAACGTCGAGATGCGGGCCACGATGCCCCTGCGATCCGGGCAGCCGAACCTGATCACGTAACGCCGCTCATCCACGGGCATGGTGGACGATTGTGGCAGCCGGCCACGGCTACTGGACGCTCGCCCACGGCACCGTGACCTCGCCCAGCCGCCACCGGCGCGGCCGGTCGAGCACCGGCCAGCCGTCCCGGGCGAGCAGCCGCACCGACTCCGCCCACCTGGCCCGGTTGCCGAACGGCGCGACCACGGCCGCCCGGTCCCAGCAGGCGTCCAGCGCCGCCAGCAGCGCGTGCACGCGCTCGCCGGGCACGTTGCGGTGGATCAGTGCCTTGGGCAGGCGTTCGGCCAGGTCCGACGGGCGGGTGATGCAGGAAGGCAGGCACGCCAGGGTGAACGTGCGCGGGGCCGCCGCGTCCAGCGTGACCCAGCAGCAGCGCCTGCCGATCTCGTCGCACGTGCCTTCCACCAGCAGGCCGCCGGGCGCGAGCCGCTCGGTCATGGTGGTCCACGCGGCGGCGGCCGCGCTCTCGTCGTACTGCCGCAACACGTTGAACGCGCGCAGCAGCACCGGCCGCGTGCCCGCCAGTTCGAAACCGCCCCTGCGGAACTCCAGGAACGGCGGCTGCGCGGCGGGCTGGGCGGCCGCCACCCGCGCCGGGTCCAGTTCCAGCCCGAGCACCCGCACGTCCGGCCGGACCGGGCGCAACCGGGCGAGGAGTTCCACCGAGGTCACCGGCGTGGCGCCGTAACCGAGGTCGACGACGAGCGGATCGGCCGCATCGGCCAGGATTCGCGCCACGGCGGGCGTGCCGGCCAGCCAGCGGTCCACCCGGCGCAGCCGGTTCGGGTTCGTGGTGCCCCTGGTGGGCAGCCCGAGCGCGCGTGCCCTGCCCGCCGCCAGCCGCGGCTGCCTCATGCCTGGTGCCGGCCCAGCCACTCCTCGGTGAAGGCGTGCTCGGAGTCCAGCAGTTTGGCGATCTGCTCGGCGACGGTCTCCTCGATCCGCCCGCCCACGAACGGGATCGGGATGCTGACCGAACCGTCCAGCACCAGTTCGCTGCCGGAGTCCTTGTCCGCCAGCCGTTGCGTGCCACCGAGCTCGCCGGGCATCGCGGGGATCGTCACGGACACCGTGCCGGTGTAGCCGCCGCGCTGGTCCGGCCGCCACGTCTCGGTCCGGTCGATCATCAGGTCACCGCCCAGCAGGGTGCGCACCGCGGGCGGCAGGTCCTTGCCGGCGACGCCGTGCTTCAGCTTCAGGGTGGCCCTACCGTCCGGCTCCACCCGGCGCTGCGCGACCTGCGCGTGCTGCCCGCCCAGGGCGGCCAGCCGGGCGTCCAGGTACGCCGGGTCGACCAGCGTGGTGTACACCGTTTTCGCGTCCCACCGGGAGCGTGACCGATGGTCGATGCGCCGTGCCATGGGCCGAAGGCTACCGTTGACGACCGTGACCAGCTCCCAGACAGGTGCCGACCTGCGCGAACTGGCCGGGTACACGACTCTACGGCTCGGCGGTCCCGCCGCGCGGTTCGTGACGGCGCAGCGTTCGGCCGACGTGGTGACCGCCGTGCGCGCCGCCGACGAGGCCGGCGAACCGCTGCTGGTGCTGGGCGGCGGCTCGAACCTGGTGATCGCGGACGAGGGGTTCGACGGCACCGTCGTGCGGATCGCCACCAGCGGCTGCGGCTACGACCGGCTCGGCGACGGCTCGGTGCAGCTCACGGTCGAGGCCGGGATGGACTGGGACGCCACGGTGGCCCGCACGGTCGCCGAGGACCTCGGCGGCCTGGAGTGCCTGTCCGGCATCCCCGGGCTGGTCGGCGCGACGCCGGTGCAGAACGTCGGCGCCTACGGCGTGGAGATCTCCGACCTGCTGGTGTCGGTGGACCTGCTGGACCGGCGCAGCGGCCAGGTCCGCACCGTGTCCGCGGCCGAACTCGGCCTCGGCTACCGGACCAGCGTGCTCAAGGGCACCGACTCGGCCGTGGTGCTGCGGGTGCGGCTCGTGCTGGCCGACGGCGGCCGGTCCGCGCCGATCCGGTTCGGTGAGCTGGCCACGCTGCTCGACGTGCCCGGCGGTACTCGCGTGCCGGTGGCCGAGGCCCGCGCGGGCGTGCTGGAACTGCGGCGCCGCAAGGGAATGGTGCTCGACCCGGCGGACCGCGACACGTGGAGCGCCGGCTCGTTCTTCACCAACCCGGTGATCGACGACGCCGAGCTGCCCGCGATCCTGGACCGGCTGGCGCCCGGCACGACCATGCCGACCCATCCGGCCGGCGGTGGCCGGACGAAGCTGTCGGCCGCGTGGCTGATCGACAACGCCGGTTTCGCCAAGGGCCATCCCGGTCCCGGCGGCCGGGTGTCGTTGTCCGGCAAGCACACCCTGGCGTTGACCAACCGCGGTGGCGCGAGCACGGCCGACCTGCTGGCGCTGGCCCGCGAGGTCGTCGACGGGGTGCGGACCCGGTTCGGCGTGACGTTGCGCCCGGAACCGGTGCTGGTGGGCTGCTCGCTGTAGACGGGTCACTCGCGGAACGCGCGGCTCGCCGAGTGCTGTGCCCGTGGCTTGAGCACGATGCTGTCCAGGTTCACGTGCGACGGCCTGCTCACGGCGAACGCGATCACCTCGGCCACGTCCTGCGCCACCAGCGGCACCAGTCCGTTGTAGACGGCCGCCGCCTTCGCCTCGTCGCCGTCGAACCGGACCAGTGAGAACTCCGTCTCGACCAGGCCGGGCAGGATCTCGGTGAACCGTACCGGCTGGCCGAGGTACTCGCCGCGCAGCGTGCGGTGCAGGGCCGACTCGGCGTGCTTGGCCGCGGTGTAGCCGGAACCGCCGTCGTACACCTCGATCCCGGCGATCGACGTCACCGTCACCACGATCCCGTCGCCGGACTCGACCAGCTTGGGCAGGAACGCCCGGCTCACCCGCAGGGTGCCCAGCACGTTCGCCTCCCACATCCAGCGCCAGTGCTCCTCGTCGGCGTCGGCGACCCGCTCGGCGCCCAGCGCGCCGCCCGCGTTGTTCACCAGCACCCGCGCTGACGGCACGGCGGCCGCGAACGCGTCCACTGATGTGTTGTCGGTCACGTCCAACGGCAGCGCGGTACCGCCGATCTCCTCGGCGATCCGCGTCAGGCGGTCCATCCGCCGCGCGCCGAGCACGACGTGGAAACCCGCCTTGGCCAGCTCGCGTGCCGTCGCCTCGCCGATCCCCGAGCTGGCTCCGGTCACCACGGCGACCGGCTGGTCCGTTGTCACTGGGCTGTGCGTCGTCACGGCTCCCATCCTGCCGGACCGGGTAGTCGGCGACTGAAGGTGATGGGGAAGATCCCGCCCCCCCTTCCGGTTGATACCCGGGGGTGGGTCCGGAACCGGGAATGGGTGACCACGTGCCGATGCGAGACGAGCTGACCGGTCACGACTGGGTGACCGGCGGATCCGGCGTCCGCCTGCACGTGCGGACGGCCGGCCCGGCGGACGCACCGCCGGTCGTGCTGCTGCACGGCTGGGCGCAGTCGTCGCGGGTCTGGACCCACCAGCTCACCGGACCGCTCGCCGGCTCGTTCCGGCTCTACGCCGCCGACCTGCGCGGCCACGGCGACTCCGGACGGCCCGAAACCGGCTACGACAGCTGCGCCGAGTGGGCCGCCGACGTGCGGGCGCTGCTCGACCTCGCCGGCCGGCCCGCCGTGCTGGTCGGCTGGTCCTACGGCGGCCTCGTGGTCACCGACTACCTGCGCGTCCACGGCACCGGCGGCGTCGCCGGCCTGGTGTTCGTCGGTGCCATCACCGAGCTCGGCCGGGGCCACGAGGGCGGCCGGATCGGCCCGGCGATGCGGGCCGCGCTGCCC
>DATEPR010000471.1:0-10829 GCA_035273045.1 Pseudonocardiaceae bacterium
TCCGGGCTGGAGAACTCGCTGCTCGCGGTCGCCGTCGTCGGGTTGGCCGCGGTGCTGGTCAGGGCGGCGGCCAGCGGGCGGTTGGCCACCGCCGGCACCGCAGTGTGGTGCGGGCTGCTGGCCGCGCTCGCCGCGCTGACCAGGCCGGACGCGCTGCTCTACGCGGCGGCGTACCCGCTGGTCGCGCTGCTGCTGGTGACCCGGCCGGCGGTCCGCCGCACCCTGTGGGCGGTGCCGCTGTCGCTCGGCGCGTTCGCCGTGCCGTACGGCGGCTACCTGGCCTGGCGGTACGCCCAGTTCCACCAACTGGTGCCGAACACGGCCGTCGCCAAGGCACAGGGAGTGCCCACCGTCGCCGCCCTGGCCAAGGCCACGGACCTGGCCGGCTACGCGGGTTGGCCGCTGGTCGTGGTCGCCGTGGTCTGCGTCGGCGCCGCGCTGGGCCGGCCGTCCCGCGCCCGGACCGGGCTGGTCGCGCTCCTGGTGCCGCTGGCCCTCGCCGTCCTGTCGTACGCGGTGCTGGTGCCGGACTGGATGGCCCAGTACCGGTTCGCCACGCCGGTCTGGCCGCTGGCGGCACTCGCGACGGCGATCGCGGCCGGTGAGGTGCTGCCTCGGCTGGCCGTCCGCGGCCGGGTGGCCGTCGCCGTGCTGGCGGCCACGGCGTGCACGCTCACCGGGATCACCTGGTCACAGGACGTCCAGTCGTTCCGTGCCGGGCCGACGCTGCCGCTGTGCCTGGTGGTGCGGCAGAGCCGCGAGTACAACGGGATCGCGCGGATGCTCGGCGTGCGCCACGGCAGCGTGCTGCTGCCCGACGTCGGCGGCACCGCGCTGACCAGCGACCTGCGCATCGTCGACGTCGCCGGGTTGGCCGACGCCCGCATCGCGCGGTACCTGGCGAACCGTGACCTGGCCGCGCTGCGGCACCACGTGCTCGCCGAGGTGCGGCCCACCCTGATCGCCGTGCACGCCAGTTGGGCGGCCGTCACCGGCCTGGCCGCCGATCCGCGGACGGCGCGCGACTACCGCGTGCTGACCGACAACCCCACCGAGGGAGTCCTGTACGTGCGCCGGGACGCGGTGCCGGACCGGGCGAGGCTGGCCGAGGTGACGGCCTTCGCGCGGCGGTCCGTCGGCGAGCAGATCGCGTTCAGCCGCACGGCACGCCGGGCGTCGTGCGGCGCGACCCTGCGGCCGGGTGCCTGAACGGCGTCAAGATTCTTCCCGCCGGTGTCGAATCCGTGGCGGTGACTTCGTAGCGGTTGGTGAAGGGGGCCGACCGCGGCCCTGACCGAAAAGGAGTCGCAGTCATGGTCCACACCGAAACCGCTCCGACCAGGCCGAGCCCGGTAGCGCGACCCCGGCCGGCGCCGCCTGCCGAACGCCGGCGGTGGCTGGCCCTGGCGACGCTCTGCCTGGGCACCCTGATGATCGTGCTGGACACGACGATCGTGAACGTGGCCCTGCCGTCGATCGGGTCGGACCTGCACCTCGCCGAGACGTCGCTGGCCTGGGTGGTCAACGCCTACCTGCTGATCTACGGCGGTTTTCTGCTGCTCGGCGGGCGGCTGGGCGACCTGTTCGGGCACCGGCGCCTGTTCGGCGCCGGCATCGCGGTGTTCAGCCTGGCATCACTCGGCTGTGGCCTGGCCGGCACCGAGTGGGTGCTGATCGGGGCACGGGCGGTGCAGGGTCTGGGCGGTGCCGTGGTGTCCGCCGTGTCGCTGTCGCTGATCATGAACCTGTTCCCCACATCGCGCGAGCGGGCCAAGGCGATGGGTGTGTACGGTTTCGTCGCCGCGGGCGGCGGCAGCGTCGGCGTCCTGCTCGGCGGCGTGCTCACCGACCTGCTCAACTGGCACGCCATCTTCCTGGTCAACGTGCCCATCGGCGGTCTGGTGCTGGTTCTGTCGTTCCGCCTGCTGCCCACCACCACCGCGACCGCCAAGCGCCGCCTGGACACCGCGGGCGCGGTCACCATCACCGCGGCGCTCGTCGCCGCCGTCTACGCCATCGTCAACGGCAACACGGCCGGCTGGACGTCGGCGCAGACGCTGGGCCTGCTGGCCGGGGCGGTCGTGCTGCTGTTCGTGTTCGGTGCCGTCGAGCGGAGGGTCGCGGCCCCGCTGATCCCGCTGAGCCTGCTGCGGGTGCGCAACGTGGCAGCCGCCAACGCGGTCGGCATGTTGTGGTCGGCGGCGATGTTCGCCTGGTTCTTCCTGTGCGCGCTGTACCTGCAGAACGTGCTGGGCTACCAGCCGCTGGAGGTCGGGCTGGCCTTCCTGCCGGGCAACGTGCTCACCGCCGCCCTGTCGCTGGGCATCTCCGCGAAGCTGGTGCTGCGTTACGGCATTCGCCGGCCGCTGGCCATCGGGCTGGGCCTGGTCGGCGTGGGCCTGCTGCTGCTGGCCGGCGCCCCGGTCGGCGGGCACTACCTGCCCCACGTGCTGCCCGCGATGATCCTGCTCGGCGTCGGCGCCGGCCTGGCCCTGAACCCGGTGCTGCTGGCCGCGATGAGCGACGTCGACGCACGCGACTCCGGACTGGCGTCCGGCATCACCAACACCGGGCTGATGATGGGCGCCGCCCTCGGCCTGGCCGGCCTGGCCAGCCTGGCGTCGTCCCGCACCGCCCACGTGGCCGCCCAGGGCGGCCCGACCACGGTCGCGCTGACCGCCGGCTACCACACGGCGTTCCTGGTGAGCGCCGCGCTGGCGATCGCCGCCGCGATCATCGGCGCCGTCGCGATCCGTACCCGCTAACGTCAGCAATCCACGATGAACAGGAGTGAACCGTCATGACCCAGTACCTGCTCTCCGTGCACGCCTCCGAGGAAGCCTGGCAGCGTTCTCCGGAGGAGATGGAACAGGCGTTCGCCGACACGGCCGCGTTCAACGAGAAGCTGCGGGACGCCGGCGTGTACGTGTTCGCCGGTGGCCTGCGGCCCGTCGAGTCGGCCACCGTCGTGCGCCGGTCCGGTGACGACCTGATGATCACCGACGGCCCGTACACCGAGACCAAGGAGTACCTCGGCGGCTTCTGGATCATCAACGCCGCCGACCTGGACGAGGCGCTGAGCTGGGCGCGCCAGGCGGCGGTGGCGTGCCGCGAGTCGGTCGAGATCCGCCCGTTCGACGACGAGACGCAGCGCGCGAACCAGTGACCGCCGGCGCCGAGGCGGTCTTCCGCCGGGAGTACGGCCGGTGCGTTGCCGCTCTGATCCGCTTCCTCGGCGACATCGACGTCGCCGAGGAAGCGGTGCAGGAGGCCTTCACGGTCGCGCTGGCCAGATGGCCCACCGACGGCGAACCGCCCAACCCCGGCGCGTGGATCGTCACCACCGCCCGCAACCGCGCCATCGACCGGCTGCGCCGCGAGTCGGTCCGCCACGACCGCCACACCGAGGCCCACCACCTCTACGGCACGCGGGCCACCGGGCCGGAGCTGATCGAGGAGGAACCCGTGCCCGACGACCGGCTGCGGCTGATCTTCACCTGCTGTCACCCCGCCCTCAACCGACCCGCCCAGGTGGCCCTGACCCTGCGGCTGCTCGGCGGGCTGGAGACCCCCGAGATCGCCCGCGCGTTCCTGGTGCCTGAGGCGACCGTGGCCCAGCGGATCGTGCGTGCCAAACGCAAGATCAAGGACACCCGCATCCCGTACCGGGTGCCCGCCGAGGCGGAACTGCCCGACCGGCTCGGGTCCGTCCTCTCGGTCGTGTACCTCGTGTTCAACGAGGGCTATGCCGCCACCAGCGGCCAACTGATCCGCGTCGACCTGTGCACCGAGGCGATCCGGCTGGCCCGCCTGCTCGCCCAGTTGATGCCCGACGAACCGGAGGTCCAGGGCCTGCTGGCGCTGTTGGTGCTGCTGCACGCCCGCCGGGCCGCCCGGGTCGCGCCGGACGGGTCGCTGATCCGGCTGGCCGACCAGGACCGGCGGCTGTGGGACGCGGACCTCGTCCGCGAGGGGCAGGCCATCGTGGCCGCGTGCGTCCGCCGCGGCCGGCCCGGCCCGTACCAGTTGCAGGCCGCCGTCAACGCCGTCCACTCGGTCGCGCAGACCGCGGAGGACACCGACTGGCGGGCCATCCTCACCCTGTACGACCAGCTCCACGCGCTGGCACCCAACCCGGTGGTCGCGCTGAACCGGGCGGTCGCGCTCGCCGAGGTCGAGGGACCGGCGGCCGGCCTCGCCGCGATCGAGGACCTGGACCTGGGCGCCTACCACCTGTTCCACGCCACCAGGGCCAACCTGCTGCGCAGGCTGGGCCGCACCGCCGAAGCCCGAGCCGCCTACGCCAAGGCCAGCGCACTGACCGCGAACCCCACCGAGCAGGCATTCCTGGACGCGCAACGCGCCTCCCTGGCGGAGGACTGAGCCGAGCCCGCGCTGCCGGTGCCGAGCGGTCAGCCGAACAGCCGGCGGCGTGGGCCGCGGATCTCCAGTGAGCCCCAGCGCAACTGGCCGGTGATCCGGAAATGCGGGCGGCCGCCCTGGCCGATGCGCTTGCGGTGGTCCTCCGCGCTGCCGGCGACGACCTCCACGTCGTCCATGGACACGCTCGCCCCGTCGGGCACCCGCAGTTCCACCGAGCCGCCCGCGACGTCCAGTTCGATCTCCACGACGTCGTGGTCGATGCGTGCCTCGGTGAAGTCCAGTTCGGCCGATCCCATCCTGGGTCGCAGCACCAGTTTGCGGGGCACCACCCAGTCGCCGCGCCGCTTGAGCGACGAGAACCAGCCCCGCAGTTCGACACCGTCCGGCGAGTCGACCACGCTGTCCGCCATCGGGCTGATCCCGGAGGCGCGGACCGGCAGGTCGACCACGAGTTCGTTCAGTTCGCGACGGATGCGCGCGGCCTGCGCCTTGCTGGACCGTTCGTCGAACTCGGCCGCGTCGAGCATCCCCCGGGACAGCGCCTCCTGTAGCAGGTTCAGGATGTGCTCGCGTTCGGCGTGGGACACCCGCAGGTCCGCCGGGTCGACCTGCTGCTCACCGTGCTGGTTCGTCACGCCGGCCACGTTAGCGGAACGGGCCGGTGAACCGCTCGACCTGCCCGCGAGCCTGGTGGCCCGCAAGCCAGCGCGGGTGCCGCGGCTGACCGGCGGTGGTGTCGCCGTCGCGGCGGCCGCGGCACTGTCCACTGTGGCCAATGGTGGCTGGTTGGCAGTGGCGCCGCTCGGTGAGTTGCCGGTGTCAGCCGGGCTGGCCGACGAGGTGGACGGCCTCGATGCCGGCGAGCGCGGCCCGCTCGTCGTTGTCGGAACTGTCCCCGGAGACGCCGATGCCGCCGAGCAGGCGCGACTCCTGGTCCCGGATCAGGACACCGCCCGGCACGGGCACCAGGCTGCCGCCCAGCGCGGCACCCGCCGCCGCGATGAAGTACGGCTGCTGTTCCGCCCTGGCCAGCAGGGCACGGGAGCCGAGACCGAGGGCGAGCGCGCCGTGAGCCTTGCCGTAGGCGATCTGGAACCGGCCCATCGAGGCGCCGTCCTCCCGCTCGGCCGCGATCACGTGCCCGCCGGGGTCGAGCACGACGACGGTGAGCGGTTGCAGGCCGAGGTCCCGGCCCGCCGCCCGGGTGGCGGCGATCATGGAGCGAGCGGTTTCCAGGTCGAGGCTCATGCGTTGCTCCCTTCCGCCCGGCCGTGCCGAGCCGTCGCGCGGCAGGCTACCGCACGGGCGGTGGCGTGCTCGGGCGTCAATTCTGGGAGATTTCTGGGGAAACGGTCTTGACCGGCGGTCAGGAGCGGAGGGTCTGTTCACTCGATCGTGGTCACAATGGCCGTATGGACATCCCGGAGCAACGTCCCCGCCTGCTGTTGGTGGAGGACGACGGGCAATTGGTCGAGTTGCTGCGCCGGCTGCTGGTGGACGGCGGGTACGACGTCGAGGTGGCCACCGACGGGCAGCGGGCCCTGCACCTGGGGCTGACCCGCAGCTACGACGTGGTGCTGCTGGACCGGAGCCTGCCGGTGCTGGACGGGCTGGACGTGTTGTCCCGGTTGCGCGCCAACGGGATGGTGACGCCGACGTTGGTGCTGTCGGCGTTGGCGAATCCTGCCGACCGGGTGAGTGGCCTGGACGCGGGCGCGGAGGACTACCTGGGCAAACCGTTCGACATCGACGAGTTGCTGGCTCGGTTGCGGGCGTTGCGGCGCCGGCATCTGGACGACGCGCGGTGCCTGCCGTTGCCGGGTGGGACGCTGGACCTGGACACCCGGCAGGTTTCGGTCACCGGCCGGCAGCGGGTGCGCCTGTCGACGCGGGAGTGTGATCTGTTGGCGACACTGGCGGGCCGCCCCACCAAGGTGTTCTCCCGGGACGAGTTGCGGGTGTTGGTGTTCGACGAGGCCGGCGCGGAAACCGTGGAGACATACGTGCACTACCTGCGGCGCAAGCTGGGCCGTGGGGTGATCGACACGGTGCGGGGCGCCGGTTATCAGTTGGGTTCGGTCCGGTGAGGACGCCGGTCAGGTCCGCGGACGAGCGGATCGTGCGGCGCGCAACGCTGCGGATCGGGTTGCAGACGGCCGCCGCCGTCGCGGTCGCGGTGATCGGGCTGACCGCGATCGCGGTGTTGCTGGTGCTACGTGGCCAGCACGCGGCCGAGGACCAGGTGATCACGTCGACCATCCAGGACGCCGACGACGTGAACGAGCCGCCGGTGGGCATGTGGCTGGTCGTCCGGTCCAAGGGCCGCCAGCAGGTCAGTCCGGGCATGCCCGCCGGGCTGCCCGACCGGTCGCAGTTCGACCAGGTCGTCGCGGACGGGGTGTCCCGTTCGCTCGACGTCGTCGCGAACGGCCGGGAGTACCGGGTCGACACCCGGCGCCAGTCCGACGGTGACGTCGTGCAGGTGGCGATGGACCTGAGCGCGGATCGCGCGGAACAGGACCGGTTGCTGGAGGCGTATCTGACCAGCGGCGGGGCGGGCCTGGTGGTGGCCGCGGTGGTCGGGGTGTGGTTGGGGCGCCGGGCCGTGGCGCCGCTGGCGGCGGCGCTGGCCTTGCAGCGCCGGTTCGTCGCCGACGCCAGCCACGAGTTGCGCACGCCGCTGACCTTGTTGAGCACCAGGGCACAGCTCGCGCGCCGGGCACTGGGTCCGGACGCCGACGTGATGACCGTCCGGTCGGACGTCGAACGCCTGGTCACCGACACCGAGCACCTGACCGCGATCCTGGACGACCTGCTGCTGGCCGCCGATCCCCGTGAGGCGCTGGTGGACGAGGTCGTCGTCATGGCGGACCTGGTCGGCGACGCGGTGGAGTCGGCCAAGCCACTGGCCGCGCGGCGCGGTGTGGCGCTGGCGTGGGCGGCCGAGGACGAGCGGTCGTCGGTGCGGGGTTCGCTGGCGAGCCTGCGCCGGGCCGTGACGGCGTTGCTGGACAACGCGATCCGGCACGCCGACGGGGCCGTGTGCGTCACTGTGGACACGGACGGCGGCGACGTGGTGGTCGACGTGCGCGACGACGGGCCGGGTGTCGCGCCGGACGTCATGGTCACCATGTTCGACCGGTTCGCCACGGCGGAGTCGCGCGACCACCCCGACACGCCTCGCCGGTACGGGCTGGGCCTCGCTCTGGTCAACGAGGTGGCGGCCCTGCACGGCGGCGGTGTGTCGATCGTGGACACCGGGCGCAGGGGTGCGACCCTGCGCCTGCGGTTGCCGGCCGTCCGGGAGTCGCGAAAAGACCGCCGGTGAGCAGCACGGGCCGGCTGTTTCCGCGGTGGTGCGTCTTCGGTTGTCAGGAGCGGGGATCGGTGAGGCAGCCTCCAGTTCATGAGCCGGCTCGGTGCCGCCGATTAAGCGGCGGACATCGGGCTCGGGTAACGGCGTGGCGACCACGTCCGATGATGGTGGCGTAGCTTTCTCGGCGCGGTCATGTCACGGCGCCCTAGTGTGCCGTACTCTTCTTAGAGATTCCTGGGATGCTTTTCTTGGAAATTCCTTGGAATACTCTGCCGTCGGATCCGTTGCCGACTTTGGCCGCCCCTCATTCGGGGGGTCGTAGCACCCTGCAAGTCAGGCTGTCCCGCTGCGCCTACCCGAGGAAACTTGCGTCGGTGGCTAGCGATCCGCATCCGAATACTCACGACCCTGAGTACGAGGAGGAAGCCACGCGCAATTTCGTCGGGCGAGTGCCGCTGCCGCCCCGTCGCCCAAGGTGCTCGCATCGATCCCATTGGCCGTGACACTTCCTGCGGGCTCGCGTTCGCCGTTGATTTCACACTAGAACGATTTCCGAAACACCCAAGCTCCCCTGACGCGAAGTGAGGGAAAACACACCATGATGCTCCGAAGAAAACTCACCATGCTGGCGGCGATGGCCATCGCCGGTACCAGCCTGGTCCTGCTCCCGGCGGGCACCGCATCGGCGGCGAACCCCAACGGGCTGACGGTGACCGGCTCGTGCGGTGACATCCTGAGCCTGAAGGAAAGGGTCGCCGGCACGATCATCCTCACGATCACCATCCCGAGCGCCGACGCGAACGAGGTCTGGTCGCTCAGCGCGCAGCAGCAGGAGTACAACGCGGTGACCGGTGGCCGTGAGGGCAACCCCGTCAACCTGGTGCCCAACCCGCTGCCGAACCTGGCGTTCAGCCCGGTCGAGGGTGGCTTCAGCACGACGGCCAACTTCACCGACACCCCCGGCTTCACCCACGGCTGGAGCTACACGGCCACCCGGACCGCTCCTACCCCGGAGACGTGCACCAACCAGGGCTTCTGGACCACCCCCAGCAATGCACCCGGACCGCTCGTTCCGCCGAACCCGACCGGCAAGCCGGACACCGCGCCTGCGTTGACCGGTGCCACCGAAGCGGACTCCGGCACCAATGACGCACTGCTCCAGTTCGACCAGGAAATGCTGGCCACCGCCCAGGGCATCCCGGCCACCAGCCGGTTCGCGGTGCTGGTCAACGGTGTGGCCAGGAACGTCACGGCCGTGTCCGTGGTCAACGACTCGCCGCCGGCCGACGCGGTCGTCGATGTAACGTTCGACGGTCTTGCGCTGACATCCGGCCAGACGGTGTCGGTGCAGTACCGCAAGCCACTGACGGCAAGCCTGCCGCAGCTACAGGATCTCGACGGTTTCGAGACCAACAGCTTCGGCCCTGTGTCGATACCAGTGTTCTGATCCCCACCATTTCTCGGTTGGCAACGCCCGCCAACTGAGGGGACGAGCGGCTACCGGATTCTTCTCGCCTGTCCGGTAGCCGCTCGACCCGCGTTCGAAGGAGGGCAGTGCCGTGACCGGCCGGACTCCACGGTCGATCGGCGACACCGCCGACGGCGAACACCTGACCCGGTTGTTGCTCGTCGAGGACGACCCGGCACTGACCGACCTGCTCGTGGAACTGCTGTCCCGCGAGTCCTACGAGGTCGAGGTGGCCGCGGATGCCCATCGCGGCCTGCATCTGGGCCTCACCCGCAGCTACGACCTCGTCGTCCTGGACCGCAAACTACCCGCCGGGGACGGCCTCGACCTGCTGGCCCTGTTGCGCGCCAGGGGAATGGTCACGCCCACCCTGGTGCTCTCGGCGTTGGCGAATCCGGCCGACCGGGTGGCCGGGCTCGACGCGGGCGCCGAGGACTATCTCACCAAGCCGTTCGACGTCGACGAACTGCTGGCCCGGCTGCGCGCACTGCGCCGCAGGCACCTGGACCGGGCGCGGTCCCTGCCCATTCCCGGCGGGGCGCTGAACCTGGACACCCGCCAGGTCATGCTGCACGGCCGGCCCGGCCCCCGGCTGTCCGCCCGCGAGGCCGCGCTCCTGGCCACCCTGGCCGGCCGGCCGCGCAAGGTCTTCTCCCGCGACGAACTGCGCACCCTCGCCTTCGACGACGCCGGCGTCGAGATCGTCGACACCTATGTGCACTACCTGCGCCGAAAACTGGGCCGCAGCGTCGTGGACACCGTGCGCGGCCACGGATACCAACTCGGCGCCGTGACCTGACCGGGTTCACTCGTCCGCCACGTTGGCCCGCATCCTGGCCAACAGCCCTTCCAGGGTGGCCAGCTCGTCCTCGGTGAAGCCGGACCGCAGTCGCCTGTCGTGTGCCCGGGCCGCCCCGGCGAGCTGGTGGAACAGCCGCTCGCCCCGCTCGGTGAGCCGGACCTGGTGGACGCGCCGGTTGGCCGGTTCGCGGCTGCGGGTGACCAGGCCGTCCGCCTCCATCGCGTTCAGGTGATGGGTCAGCGTGGCGCCCTGGATGCCGACGGCCGCCGCGATCTGCCGCTGGTTGGCGTCGGGCTGGCTTTTCAGCGAGATCAGGACCAGCCAGGTCGGGCCGGAGCCGCCCGCCTCGGCCATGGTCGTCTCGAAGGCGCGGCTGACCGCCTTCGCGGTGTTGGCCAGGACGAGGCCGATCGGCGGTCGGGTGGGTTTCGGCACGTCCGCAGCGTACTACAGCTAAGCGTTTGACATCGAATAGTTAGATATCTAACGTTGGTGGTGTCAGCTCGACGAGGAGGCACCATGAACGAGATCCTGCGGCTCGGCCAGCAGTGGGCCGACGCCGAGCAGCACGGCGACACCGACACCCTGGACGCGCTCACCACGGACGACTTCACCCTGGTCGGACCGCTCGGCTTCGTCCTGCGCAAGCCGGAGTGGCTGGAGCGCTACCGCACCGGCGGCCTGGTCACCCGGTCGCTCACCTGGGACGACACCACCGTCCGCGACTACGGCGACACCGCGGTCGTCGTCGGCCGGCACACGCAGCGGGCCGAGTACCGGGGCACGCCCGCCGACGGCAGCTTCCGCGCCACGCACGTGGTGGTGCGCCAGCACGGCCGGTGGCTGCTGGCCGGCATCCA
>DATEPR010000472.1:0-4413 GCA_035273045.1 Pseudonocardiaceae bacterium
CCGCCTGGACCCGTGCCGTGTACGCCTTGACCTCGGTGCGCACCGTGGCGTCGTCCCAGCCGAGCACCCTCGCCATCAACTTCGCCACCGGCTCGGCGCAGTCCACGCCGCGGTGCGGGTATTCGATGGAGATCCTGGTCCGCCGGGTGAGTACGTCCTCCAGGTGCAGCGCGCCCTCGTGACCGGCGCCGTACACGACCTCTACCTGTAGGTAGTCGGGTGCGGCCGGGATCGGCTTGAGCAGTTCGGGATCGGCCTCCGCCTGGGACAGCACCTCGTGGATCATCGAGCCGTAGCGGTCCAGCAGGTGGCGGATCCGGTACGGGTGCAGGCCGTAGCGGGCACCCAACTGGTCGGCCTGGTTCACCAGCGCGTGGTAGCCGTCCGCGCCCAGCAGTGGCACCTTGTCGGTGATCGACGGCTGCAACCGGCCGGACAGTTCGGCCCCGGCGGCGTCCACGGCGTCGGCGGCCATCACCCGATAGGTGGTGTACTTGCCGCCGGCGATCGCCACCAGACCGGGTGACACCCTGGCCACGGCGTGTTCCCGGGACAGCTTGGAGGATTCCTCGCTCTCGCCGGCCAGCAGTGGCCGCAGTCCGGCGTAGACACCCTGGATGTCGTCGTGGGTCAGCGGTGTGGCGAGCACGGCGTTGACGTGGTCCAGCAGGTAGTCGATGTCGCCTCGCGTCGCGGCCGGGTGGGCCAGGTCGAGGTGCCAGTCGGTGTCGGTGGTGCCGATGATCCAGTGGTTGCGCCACGGAATCACGAACAGCACGGACTTCTCGGTGCGCAGGATCAGTCCGGACTCGGCGACGATCCGGTCGCGCGGCACCACGATGTGCACGCCCTTGCTGGCCCGCACCCGGAACCTGCCCCGGCTGCCGGACAGTTGCTGCATCTCGTCGGTCCACACGCCGGTGCAGTTGATCACCGCGCCGGCCAGCACCTCGGTCTCCCGGCCGTCCTCGACGTCCCGGACCCGCACGCCGGAGACCCGGTCGGCTTCCTTGACGAAGCCGGTGACCTGGGTGGACGTGCGGACGACGGCACCGTAGTGGGCCGCGGTCCTGGCCACGGTGAGCGTGTGCCTTGCGTCGTCGGCCTGGGCGTCGTAGTAGCGGACGCCGCCGATCAGCGCGGTCCGCTTCAGCGCCGGGAACATGCGCAGCGCGCCGGCCCTGGTCAGGTGTTTCTGGCCGGGCACGGAGCGGGCGCCGCCCATGGTGTCGTACAGCACCAGCCCGGACGCCGTGTAGGGACGTTCCCAGAAACGGTGCTTGAGCGGATACAGGAAGCTCACCGGTTTCACCAGGTGCGGCGCCAGGCGGGTGAGCATCAGTTCCCGTTCCCGCAGGGCTTCCCTGACCAGTCCGAACTCCAACTGCTCCAGGTAGCGCAGGCCGCCGTGGAACAGTTTGCTCGACCTGCTGGACGTGCCGGCCGCGAAGTCGCGTGCCTCCACCAATGCCACCCGCAGGCCCCGGGTGGCCGCGTCCAGTGCGGTTCCGACACCGACGACACCACCGCCGATGACGACCACGTCGAACTGTTCGGAACCGAGCCGCTGCCAGGCCTCCTCGCGGTCGGCGACGCCGAGCCGCGCACCGAAGACGCCGGGCGGCGGGCCCGTCGGGTGCGCCGTTGCCGGCTTCTGGTAGACCACGAACCGCCTCCCTGTGCTGAACAACCCGGCCTCACGCTACCCGCGATGCCGGCTGCCCGTGGATCGGCGAAGCCGACATTGTCGAACGGCGAGTCGACCGTTCGACGGCCAGTTCAGAACACGAGGACGCCTTGGGAGGACGGCTGCAACGTGCCGATCTCCGCTGCCGTCACGTCGAACTCGGGGAACTCGGCGACTTGCCCGTCGGTCCCGATGACGCTGACGGTGACCGGCTGCGAACCGCCCGGTGGGGTGAGGCGGAGCGAGGTGGCGACGAAGGTCTTCGGGTCCGCCTTGTCGCCGACCGCCCACCGCACGCCGGCGAACGCGGTCTCTCCCGGCCCAATGGTGATCTTCGGGCCGGCGCCGGGCACGTCGACCTGGCGCACCGGAACGGCCAGCGACTCGTCGGCCGCGTCGTAGAACGCCAGGGTCGGCCAGCCTTGCACGGTGACCGGCCGCTTCGCCGTGTTCGTGAGGGCGAGCAGGCCGAGTCCCGACCGCTGAACGGTCAGGTCGGCGCGGAACACCGACCCGGTCGTCGCACCCGAGGAGGCCGCCGGAGTGGTCGGTGACGTTGTCGCCGGCCGACTGGTGACCGTGGCCGTGCGGCACGCGACGACCGTGACCAGCACCGAACAGACCACGACGATCGTGCGCACCCGCATCGCCACATGCTCGCAACCCGGATCTGGGGCCGCCGTCCGCGACACGTGCCCGATCGAGTGACGGCGATCAGTCCAGGTCGTCGTGCCGCATCAGCTGGCGGCCGGCCTCGGTGATCGACCCGGACAGCGACGGGTAGACGGAGAACGTGAGGGCCAGATGTTCCACGGTGAGCTGGTTCTGCACGGCCAGCGCGATCGGCAGGATCAGTTCGCTGGCGTTCGGCGCGACGACCACGCCACCGATCACCACACCGGTGGCGGGGCGGCAGAACAGCTTCACGAAACCGCGGTGCAGGCCTTCCATCTTGGCCCTGGCGTTGGTGGTCAGCGGCAGCATCACGGTACGGGCGGGCACCTCGCCGGAGTCGATGGACTGCTGGCTGATGCCGACGTTCGCGATCTCCGGATGGGTGAAGACGTTGGCGGCCACCGTTTTCAGCTTGATCGGCGCCACGCCCTCGCCCAGCGAGTGCCACATGGCGATCCGGCCCTGCATCTGGGCGACGGACGCGAGCATCAGCACGCCGGTGCAGTCACCCGCCGCGTAGATGCCGGACACGCTGGTGCGAGACACCCGGTCCACCGAGATGAACCCGTTCGGTCCGGTTTCGATGCCGACCCGGTCCAGGCCGATGTCGGTGGTGTTGGGCACCGAGCCGACGGTCATCAGGGCGTGGCTGGCCTCGATCGTCCTGCCGTCCACCAGGTGTACGACGACACCGTCGCCCTTCGTCACCACGGTCTCCGCGCGGGCGTGCTTGACCAGGGTCGTTCCGCGCTCGGCGAACACGTCCTCCAGTACCGCGGCGGCGTCCGCGTCCTCGTGCGGCAGCACCCGGTCCCGGCTGGACACCATGGTCACGTCGACACCCATCTCGGTGTACGCGGAGGCGAACTCGGCGCCGGTCACGCCGGAACCGATCACCACCAGATGCTCGGGCAGCGCGGGCAGGTCGTAGATCTGCCGCCAGGTGAGGATGCGCTCACCGTCGGGCTCCGCGCCGGGCAGGATGCGCGGGGTGGCACCGGTGGCGACCAGGACGGTGTCCGCGGTGAGGGTTTCGGTCTCGCCGCCGCCGGTGGTCACCGTGACCTGGTGGCGGGCCAGTCCGGGCGCGGGATCGGAGAACCGCGCGTAGCCGTTGATGACCCGGATGCCCTCCCGCAGCACGCGGGCCCGGACGTCGGCGGACTGGGCCAGCGCGAGGCCCCTGACCCTGCCGTGCACCACGGGCAGGTCGACGTCGGCGTCGGAGGTGTTGGTGCGGATGCCCAGCTCGTCGGCGCCGTGGAACGCCGAGCGGGCACCGGCGGACGCGATGAACGTCTTGGACGGCACGCAGTCGTACAGCACACAGGCCCCGCCGAGCCCTTCCGGTTCGACGATGGTCACGTCGGCACCGTGCTGGGCGGCGACCAGCGCGGCCTCGTAGCCCGCCGGGCCACCTCCCATGATCACGATCCGGGTCACGGCCGCTGTCTCCTCAGTACCCCGTTCGGTATGTGCGATGACCACGGTACGTGGCCGGGTCGAATCCGGTGGTTCGGGCCGGCGGGCGCCAGGTGATCTCCGGGGTCGCTAGGCTGTCGTGGTGCCGCTGTACGCCGCGTACGGGTCCAACATGGACCCGGCCCAGATGATGGAGCGGGCTCCCCACTCGCCGATGGCGGGCACCGGGTGGCTCGTCGGCTGGCGTTTGACGTTCGGTGCCGAGGACCTCACCTGGGAGGGCGCTCTCGCCACGATCGTCGAGGACGCGGACTCGCAGGTCTTCGTCGTGCTGTACGACATGACCGTCGAGGACGAGGAACGCCTGGACACGTGGGAGGGCTCCGAGTTGGGCCTGCACAAGAAGCTGCGGTTGCGGGTGCAGACGCTGGAGGGATCGGTGCTGGCCTGGCTGTACGTGTTGGACGCCTACGAAGGTGGACTGCCGTCAGCGCGCTACCTGGGCGTGGTCGCCGACGCCGCCGAGGCAGCCGGCGCACCCGCGGACTACGTGGAGAACCTGCGCAAACGGCCCTGCGGCGGCATCGGCCCCTGAGTTATCCACAACCTGGGTAGTTGTCCACAGGTCC
>DATEPR010000473.1:0-3734 GCA_035273045.1 Pseudonocardiaceae bacterium
CGTCCATGACCAGGACCCGCTCGGCGACCGCGCGCACCACCGCGAGATCGTGGCTGACCAGGACCACCGTGCCGCCGTCAGTGACGTGCCGGCGAGCCAGCTCGGCGACCAGCGTGGCGTTGACGCCGTCCAGCGCGGAGGTCGGCTCGTCCAGCAGCAGCACGTCCGGCTCGACTGCCAGCGCGCGGGCCAGGCACACCCGCTGCGCCTCACCACCGGACAACTCGGCGGTGCGGCGCCCCGCGAACGTCGCGGGCAGACCGACCCGGGCCAGCAACGGGCCGATCCGGTCGGCAGGTAGATCCGGGCGGCCCACCCGCAGCTCGTCGGTGACCTCGTCGGTCAGCAGCGTCGGCCGCTGGGCCACCAACCCGACGCGGCGCCGCAACGCCAGCACGTCCAGCTCGGGCAACGGTGTGCCCTGCAGCGAGACCCGGCCGGCCGTCGGCTCCACCAGCCGGTTGAGTAGCCGCAGCAGGGTGGACTTGCCCGCCCCAGACGGCCCGACCACCGCCGTGCACGTCCTGGCCGGGATATCGGTGCTCACCGCGTCCAGCACCCGGTGACCACCAGCATCCACGGTGACCTGATCGAGCACGAACCCGGACGTCACGCGGCCGGTCATCGCACCGCCGCCCACGCGGATGCCGCGGGCAGGGTCAGCACGAGTCCGGCGCCACCCTCGGCCAGGTCGCACGCCTCGACCCGGCAGTGGTCGCGGCCGGCCAACCCGTCCACGATGGCCAATCCCAGGCCGGTGCCGCCCCGGGTGCGCGCGGCGTCGGCGGGAGTGAACCGCGCGAACGCCCGCGGCAGGAAGTCCGGGTCCGGCACCACCGCGTCGTAGTCCACAATGGCCGCCGCGCCGAACCCGTCCGGCCCTGCGGTGGCAACGTCGACTGCGGGGCCCTCCTCGGCCAGACCGCGGCGCACCAGGCCCGCCTTCGGTTCATCCTGCACGACCAACACCAGCACCTCCGGATTCGCCTCCTCAGTCTGGCTATCGCCGTTGCCATCCTCGGCCGTCCCGCGCTACCGGGCGGGTGTGTGTTCCAGCAGCGCGGGGCGGCCGTCCCCACCCGCCGGAACCGGGAAGTAACTGGTGTGGCTGTGCGAATCCACCGCGACCACATGTGCCCCGTCGGCCAGATGATCCAGGCCCAGCACCGCGAGCCGGCGATCCCGCAGCCCCAGCACGGCGACATCACCGCTTTCCGCGGCCACGTACAGCCAGCGGCTGCCCGGGTCGAAGGCCAGCACGTCCGGGTCCTCGCCCACCGTGTTGGTGCCGATGACCCGCCAGGTGGTCAGGTCCACGGTGAGCAGGGTGGCGTTGCCGTCGCAGGCCACGAACGCCAGCCGATTCGCCGTGTCCAGGGTCAGGCCGTGGTCGTGGTCGCAGCCGGGCAGGTCCACCCACCGCTTCACCGTCCGGCTGCCCGGGTCGATCACAGCCACCTGGTCGCGGCCCTGCACCGCCACCAGCATCCGGTCGGTCGCCGGGTCGTAAGCCACGTTGCCGACCTCGCCGCCCAGCGGCACCGTGCCGCGCACCGCCCCGGTGGCCGCGTCGATCACCGTCTCCGACCCGCCGGTCTCGTTCGTGGTCCACACCGCGTTCCGCCGCGGGTCGTAGGCCAGGCCGTCGGGGTACTCGCCGGTCGCCGCCCGGGCCAGCACCCGGCCGGTGTCCTCGTCCAGGGCGACCATCTGGTTCGCGTCGGTCGCGGTGGCGTACACCCGGTGCAGTGCCGGCACCACGAACACGCCGTGCACTCCGGCCACGTTCGGGATGGTGCGCACCACCCGACCGGTGTGCACGTCCACCTCGATCACCTGGCTGGCCCCCAGGTGCGCGATGAACAGCAGACCGCGTCCGGTGTCCAGGCTGGCGTAGTCGAACCGCGAACCGTCCCCGGGCAGCGCGACCTCCCCGACGCCGCGCAACGGCAACGGGATGGCCGCCGGCCGCCCGGTCGTGGCCAACCGCACCACCGCCAACACCGCGACCAACACCACGACGGCACCGGTGATCAGCAGCCAGCGGGACCGAGCACGCATCAGGGACGGCGTCATCACCAGCATCCATGCTCGACCAGCATCAACACGGCAACCACGGTTACAGTGTATGGGTCATGGCATGAGGTGGTGAAACCCCGGGGTCGCGGCAGGGAGGTCAGGCATGGCGGGGCGAATCGGGCCGGCCGGCCCGGAAACGTCGGGCCGGTGGGTGCTGCTGTCCTACAAGGTGCCCCGCGAACCCTCCACACCGCGGATCACGATCTGGCGCAAGCTCAAGCGACTGGGCGTCGCGCAGATCTCCGACGGACTGGTCGCCCTGCCCGCCGACGCCCGTACCCGCGAACACCTGGACTGGATCGCCGAGGAAATCACCGACGCCGGCGGCACCGCATCGCTCTGGCTGGCCCAACCCGGCACCCAGGACACCGAACGCGACCTGGCCGCGACCATGGCCGCCGCCCGCGCCACCGAATACGCCAACGTCACCGCCCACGCCACGGCCGCAGCCGACCTGGACGACGCCGAGCGCGCCTCGACCGCACGACGGTTACGCGCCGAACTGCACCGCATCCACCGACGCGACTACTTCCCACCCCCCGAGCGCGACCACGCCGTCGCCGCAGTGAACGCCCTCATCCATCCCACGCCCGACACCGCGACGCAGGAGCAGCCCTCGTGAAGTGGGCCACCCGCGCCAATGTCCACATCGACCGCGCCGCCTGCGCCTGGCTCATTCGCCGGCACATCGACCCGGACGCCGAGTTCGTGTTCGTCACCGACCCCACGCAGCTGCCCGCCGACGCCACCCCGTTCGACATGCGTGGCGCCGAACTCGGTCACCACCACGGCGACTGCAGCTTCGAAACGATCCTGCGCCACTACGACATCAACGACCCCGTGTTGTGGAAGATCGCCGAGATCGTGCACGAAGCCGACCTGGACGACGAACGCTACGACGCCCCCGAAGCACCCGGCATCGACGTCGCTCTGCGGGGCCTGTCCCTGATCGGCACCGACGAGCACACCCTCGCCATCACCGGACCGCTGTTCGACGGCCTCTACGAATTCCAACGCCGAGCCGCCCTACTGGGACACGAACCAGCCGGACCGGCCACTCCGTGAACGCCTGTCCACCAATCCGAACACCCACGCATCCGCAATGGGCGCGCCTATCACCAGCCACAACCGAGGCCGGCTCAACGTGCTGGACACCAAATCCCTGCGTCGATCATTGACACTGGCCGCCCGATTATCGACCACGGAACCGACGCGCGTGGCGGGGGCGGCTCGCGGGTCGGCGGAGGGGCGGACCCGCTCGGGCGCCCGTCCGACGAGCAAGCCGTGTCGGCACGGGTGATCAGCTCAGGGTGAGCCAGGCCAGGCTGTGCCGGCGGGCAACAAGCGCCGCCTTGCCAATGGTGCGCGCGACCAATTCGCGGTCTCCGGTGACGTTGGCCGCGTGGTCGTCGGCCCATCATTCGGTGCTGAACCGCACGGCGGTGGCCGGCGGTCTGAGCAGCGGGTTGGTGGCGGCCAAGGCGCCGTCGCGGCGGCGACCTGCGGCGCCAACAACGGCAGGTAGACGGCCAAGCGCACGGTTCAGGAGCCCTTCTGGGCGATCGGCGGCGGCTGGCCCGGTGAGGCCGCTGCCGCGGTCTTGTAGACTACACGTCTGTAGAAGTTCAAGGGCAAATGTAACATCTGCTACATTT
>DATEPR010000474.1:0-7477 GCA_035273045.1 Pseudonocardiaceae bacterium
GCTCGGCTCGGGCACCGGGGCGACATCTGGATCCGGCACCGACACCATCTGCTCATTGTCATGTCGCAGTAATCCCCTAGGGAATCGAGACTGGCGATCTCACCGATACCAATGTGGGGGCGTCCCGCGTGGCCACCCGGCCGGCCGGCAGGACGATCCGGCCGGCCGGGTGGACCGTTACGCGGCCGCCGATGCCGCGGCCCAGAACGCGCAGTGGTGTTCCGCCGCGAAATCGGTCTGGACAACGGGTTGTGGCGTGAGCAGCGACTGCATCCGGTTGCCGAGGGCGGTGAAGTTCGGCCAGAACGGCGCACCGGGCGTGGCCGGGAAGCCGTGTGCGGCGAAACTCGTCCAGTACCGCTGCATGGTGTCGGCCAGCCCGAGTTGTGCGGCGGACAGGCCGGTCGGCGACGGGGCCGATGCCGTGTTGAACACGTACGGCAGTTCGGACGCGTGGGCCGCGCCGTACGGGAAGCTCACCGGGGGCAGGAACAGTTCCGGTGCGTTCTCGTCGTTGAACTCGTACGCGAACGTCGGCACGAACCGCGACACCGACTGGTCGATCGACAGGGCGTTGCAGGCGAAGATCGCGTCCGTGCCGACGGCGCCGAGGGCGACCGCGGGGCTGGGGAACGCGCTCAACGGGTACTGCGTCGCGATGACGGCGGCCACGGGCGCCGGCACGCCCAGGGTCGACGAGATCATGCTCTGGTAGTTGGCCGCCGTGACCGGGTGGCCCTCCAGTTCGCTCACCGCGACGAACAGCCGCCACTCGTCGTGGTTGGTGCCGTCGACGATCGGCACCCGGTTGAACTGACCGGTGGCGAACGCGGTCTTCAGCGACTGGGTGAGCACCTGCCCGTCGACGTCCGGCGTGTACCCGGACGTGTTCTCGTTGGCCAGGATGGTGGCCACCGGCAGGCCGCGCAGGCACGCGGCCGTCTGGTCGGCGCAGCCGGCCTGGGTCGCGAACCGCTCGCCGGACGCCTCGGCGTCGGCCAGCGACGCCTGCGTCGGGTTGTACGAGCCGCTTTCCACGATCGCCCTGCCGAACAGCCCGCGAGCGCCGTGCGACACCAGTTGGGACAGGACGCTCAGGCCACCGGCGGACTCACCGAAGATGGTGACGTTGTGGCTGTCGCCGCCGAACTGGCCGATGTTGTCCCGCACCCAGCGCAGCGCGGCCTGCTGGTCCATCAGGCCGTAGTCGCCGGACGGGCCGCCGGGCCGGTCGGCCAGGGCCGGGTGGGCGAGGAAGCCGAGCGCGCCGAGCCGGTAGTTGATGGTGACGACGACGGCCCGGTTCCGCACCAGGTTGGTCGGGTCGTAGTCGTCGCTCTCACCGGTGACCAGCGCGCCACCGTGGATCCACACCATCACCGGGAGATGGCTGGCGTGGCCGGCGGGCTTGAACACGTTGAGGTACAGGCAGTCCTCGGACATGCTGGCCTTGCCGAACGAGCCGCCGGGCTGGGCGCAGTGCGGCGCGAAGTGGGTCGCGTCGCGGACGCCGTGCCACCGGGCCGCGGGTGCCGGAGGTGCCCAGCGCAGCCGGCCGACCGGCGGTGCCGCGTAGGGAATGCCGAGGAATTCGTCGGTGGTTGCTGTCGCGACGCCCCTGACGGCGCCGCCGGATGTGCTGATGACCGGTGCGTCGTGCGACGGCGAGGCCGTGGCGCTCGGCGTCGTCACACCGGTGATCGCGGTGGCGATGACGGCGGCACCCACGGCCAACCGGCCCGGTGCCCACCACCTGTTCCTGTCACGCGACATCGATGTCTCCTTCCAGGCAGGAACAAGCCTCGCAGCACCGGCCGGCGAAGGAAAGCAAAAGTCCGAACGGCGTTCGGTAAAAATTCGTACGGTTCTGCCCGTTTCGGACAGTGAACTGTGAATATGCAGGTCAGCTGACCGAATCTGATTCGGTCAGACCACGTGCTTGCGGTCCTCGAACCGCCGGGCCGCGTGCATCAGGCGGGCACTGGCGGACCACCGGCCGAGCATCCCGGGCAGGTCGGCCGCGACCGGTGCGTCGGGCAGGTAGGCCCAGCCCGGGTGCACCGCGTCGTGCACCACGACCTGGGTGATCGGCTGGAACCGCAGCTCGTCGATGCCCTCGTAGCCCTGCCGCACGATGGTGCGGTAGATCCACTCGGACACCACCAGCAACAGCGGCCCGGCCACCATCCGGAACCGCTGCTTGACCTCCGGCGCGTCCAGCAGCCGGAAGGCGACGTCCAGCGCCTCACCGAACGGGCCGCGGCTGTCATGGTGCACCTCGCCGGCGTGCAGCACCGCCCGCAGGCGCAGCCGCTGGCCGGGATTGTTCTTCTCGTGGTCCACCAGCAGCTCGCGCAGGGTGGGCACCACCTTGGCCAGCAGCACGGTCTTGGGCACCTCGTCCAGGGGACGGATCAGGGCCAGGATCCCGTCGCCCCGGTCGACCAGCGGATCGCAGCAGTCCTCGTCGATTCCGTTGGCCCGCAACGCCTGCTCCAGCAGTTCGTACATCGCACCGCGCAGGTCGGCCTTCGCGGTGTTGTTCCGGGTCGTGCTGCCCTCGATGTCCACCGCGAAGATCGTCCTGTGGTGCGGCGGGCTCGGACTCAACATGTTCACGGCACGCCGCCGGACCACGACGGGGGCAGGTCCCCCCACCCGTTCGTCATCGGTTTGCTCCCTCCCTGCCCGACCGGTTTCCGACCGGCCGTAGTGAACCGCACGGTGACGATCGCTGTCATCCGCGTTCCGCATCGGTTGGCTCACCCCCAAATCGCTTCCCGGCCGGCTCCGGCACCGACCGTCGTCAGCTCGTCATTCCCTTCCGATGGCCGCCATCACCCGTTTGATCAGTGCCACGGAGTCCTCCGGCGACAACGCGATCCGCTCCAGTTCGTGGAAGATGTGCACGTACTCCCGCGTCTCGTCGGACGTGTCCTCGATCAGCCGGTCGCCGGAGGCCGGTTCCAGCAGCAGGGCGTAGTCGTCCTGCTCGTCGGACAGTTCGAGGAGGGTGAACGAGCCTTGCATGCCGTGGTGCACGCCGAGCGAGAACGGCAGCACCCGGATGGTCACATTGGGCTGACCCTGCTGCTCGGCCAGCCAGCTCAGCTGGGTGCGCATGATCTCCGGTGAGCCGATGATCCGATGCAGGACGGCCTCGTCGAGGATGAAGGACAGTTCCGGCCCGTCGTCGCCGATGAGGTCCTGCCGGTTCCGGCGGATCGTGACGTCGCGCTCCACATCGTCCGTCTTGGTGACCAGCGCCCTGATGTAGTCGGGATGCTGGAGCAGGCCGGGAACCACCAGTCCCTGGTACTGCTGGATGCGCACCGACGAGGCTTCCAGCCCCAGGAAGGTGATGAACTGGGCGCTGTGCTTGTCCCTGTACTGGTGCCACCATGCCGGTTTCTTGCTCGCCCTGGCCAGGTCGACCAGCGTCTTCACCTGCTGCTCGTCGGTCACGCGGTAGTGCTGGAGCAGGGCCCGCACATCCGTCACGGATATGCCGACCGGACCGCGCTCGATCCGGATCAGCTTGGACGGTGACCAGTCCAGTGCCTCGGCCACCTCACGTTGGGTGAGTCGCGCGGCATCGCGTCGCTGGCGCAACTCGGTACGCAGACGCCGCAACTGGCTGGTCGGGTTGTCACCCACGGACATCGAAGCCTGCCTCCTCATGGCAATCTGCCACATAGCATGATGATAGCGAGCAATATGGCGCACGTCACACAGTTAGGTAGCGAATCGCCGGGTGAATCCTGCCAGCAGACACGTGTCAGCGCGCCGATTAATCGGCGCGTCACCGAAGCCAGATTAATCGAGTTCGTGAGCGGCGGTTACCTGGCGACGAACGTGAGCCAGCTACCAGCGGGAATGGCCAGGCGGGCACCGGCGCGGTCACGCGAATTCCGAATCAGGACGAGCCTGCCGGACCACGCGATCTCGACACAGTCACCGCTGCTACCGCTGCTGGACGCCGAGCTCTTGCACCAGCGCAGACCGGACGAGTCGACCTCCACGGTCTGTGCTGTGTTGCGGCCGGCCACCTGGACTCCTCGACATATCCCCGACATATATGGGCAGGAACCACTATTCAGAGTAGGAGGCAACATCGAACGATTTGTACCGCCGACCGCCCTAGCAGCCGTGAGCTGACCGGACTCTGCGCACCCATGCCGACTCTGCGCCGAACGACGTTCTGGTCAGAAAGCTGTCACGAGCTGGACAACATCCTTCGCGCAGCCCCACGACAGGGTCACGCCCATGCCGCCGTGGCCGTAGTTGTGCACCCATCGGGTGCCGTCACCCGGTTCGACCGCCACCCGGACCTGTGGCCGGGCGGGGCGCAGGCCGACGAGATTCGCCAGGACGGGCGCGCCGGCCAGCCGCGGTTCCACGGCCGCGCACCACCGGACGATCGCCTCGGCCGTCGCCGGATCGGGTGTCAGGTTCCAGTCGTCCGCACCGGCGATCCCGCCGAGCACCACCCGGTCGCCGTGCGGGAAGAAGCTCACCCACGACGGGTCGTCGGTGTCCTCGACGAAGAACTCGTCGATGCCCGGGTTGGCCACCACGACGTGCTGCCCGCGCACCGGCCGCACCGTGTCGTCCGGCACCAGCTCCCGTGCGGCCACCCCGGTGCAGTTCACCACCAGCGGCGCCAGTCCAGCCACGTCGTCCCGGTGCCGCACCACGCCGGGCACCACGCCACCGCCGGCCGCCAGCAGCCGGCTGACGAGATAGTCAAGATAAGTAGGCATGTCGACGGTCGGGACGGTCAGCCAGTGGCCGGCCCGGAACCCGGCGGGCAGTTCACCCGGCAGGCAGCGCACGACGAAGAGGGCCTGATCGGCCACCGGCGCCGCGACCGTGTTCCGGGTCGCCTCCCTGCCCCGGGTGAAGTGCACGCCGGTAGTGGGATCGTCGGCGAGGGCGGCCAGTTCGGCGAACGTGACGGCGCTCCAGGCGGCGATCCGGTCGGCCGGTTCGGCGACACCGGGACCCCTGCCCCACAGCGCACCGGCCACCGCGGACGTCGTCTCCCTCGGCGGGGTCGCGGTGACCACCCTGACCCGCAGGCCGTGCTCGGCCAGGCAGATCGCCGTGGTCAGGCCGATCACGCCGGCGCCGACCACGAGCACGTCGTCAGTCATGCCGGCCCGTGACGGCCACCGAGATGCCCAACCCGATCATGGACAGCCCACCGACCCGGCTGAGCACGGCCAGCCGGCGCGGCGTGCCGGACAGCCACTCGCGGGCCTGCCCGGCGACCAGTCCCCAGCACGTGTCGGTGACCAGGCCGACCGCGACCGGCGCGACCGCCAGCAGCAGCATCTGCGCCGGCACCGCGCCGGCGGTGCGGTCCACGAACTGCGGCAGGATCGCGCCGAAGACGATGAACGCCTTCGGATTGGTCACGCCGACGACGATCCCGGTCCGCACGGCCCGCAACCCGGACCGCGGCGGCGGCTCGTCGGTGGGGCTCGGCGCGTGCCCGCCCTGCCGGATCGCCCGCACGCCCAGCCAGACCAGGTAGGCGGCGCCGAGCAGCTTGATCGTCTGGAACAGGACGTCGGACCGTTGCAGGAACGGGCCGAGCCCGACGGCGACGACCACGGCGGCGAGATAGCTGCCCGTCGCGTTGCCCGCGATGCTGAACAGCGCGGTGCGCCGGCCGTAGCTCAGCGCGCGGCCGATCACGAACAACACGCTGGGTCCCGGCACGACGATGACCACCACGCACGCGACCGCGACCCCCAGCACCTGCCCTGACGTCACCACGCCTGCACGCTAGCCGGCCGCGCACCACCGGCGAAAGCGACAACCCTCAGCGGCCGGCCCGGCGGGCCGCGGCCCGCAGCGACCGGTACAGCAGCGCCGCGTCACCCAGCCGATGCCGCAGTTGCCGTTCCAGCCCACCGATCGGCACCAGGTTCTGCGGCGCCCGGGGGTCCTTGTGCGGCGTGCTGGCCAGCGCCGGCAGCATCGCCGTCGTCATGTCCGCCAGCGCCACCACGTCCTCGATCGGCAGGTCCCGCGAGCACTCCAACCGCACCACCGCCGACCACGGCAGTTCGGCCCCACCCGGCAGCCGCACGTACCAGGAATGCCGCTCCCACTTGGTGCCCATCACGAACACCGGAGTGCGTTGGCCTGGTTCCAGGGCGACCACGACCTTGATCTGCTCGGGCTGCAAGTACAGCTTGTGGTGGGTCTTCACATAGCCCACGGTGCGCGGCAGGCTGCCCCTGCCGTGCAGTGGGCCGTCGACTATCAGCAGGTCGTCCCCGGGGCTCTGCTCCCGCCATGTGGCCGACATCTCGGCCTCCAACTCGGCGAGCCGGGCCTGCACACCCGCGATCAGGCCCTTCGGGCCGATCTTCGTGTGCCGGGCGACGTACTTGGCGTGCGAGGTCGTGAGGTCGGCCGCCGACTCGACCGGGGAATACAGGCTCCGGTCGACCTTGACGTCCGTCACGTGCGCAGCCCCGTTGCAGCACACGAGACCAGCCGCCAGCGAAGCCACCAGTCCCTGCACCGGCTCCGGATCGGAGCTGTGCACCCACAGGTGGGCGTCGATCCGGCGCACACCGTCGAGGAACCACACCGTCGATGGCAACGACACGCCCGGGTCGGGAGTGATGCCGCGCCACTGGCTGCCCGGCATCTCGATGTCGACGTCCAGCACGGCGTCGGACCGGGCACCGTCCAACTCCTCGCCGGTGGCCACCCCGTAGCTGGGGTCCCACGGGTCGATGGTGTACGCGGTGGGTGCGAGTAGCGCTGTCACGGCCCCACCATCACATGCCGACCCGCGTGACACTGGACGACGCGCCCGTGCGACGCACGGCGAACTGCACCGGCACCCGCTCGGCGAGCGCCGGCACGTGGGTGACGATGCCGACCATCCGGTCGGTCTCCTCGGCCAGCCGCTCCAGGGTGGCGGCGACCGTGTCCAGCGTGGCGTCGTCCAGCGTGCCGAATCCCTCGTCCAGGAACATCGAGTTGAGGTCCCGCTTGCCGCCGGACAGGCCGACCACCTGGCGGGACAGCGCCAGCGCCAGGGACAGCGACGCCTGGAACGTCTCGCCGCCGGACAGCGTGTTGACCGGGCGGTGGGTGCCGGCGTCGTTGTGGTCGATCACCACCAGGTCGTTGCGGTCGCCCCGGTACAGCTCGAACTGGCCGCCGGACAACTGCATCAGCGTCTCGGACGCCTCCAGCACCAGCGAGTCCAGCGCCTCGGCGCACAGCCACGCCTCGAACTGGTTGGACCGCAACAGGTTGCCCAGCAGGTCGGCGACCTCCTTGGCCTCGCGGTGGCCGGCGATCTCGGCGGCGAGTTCGGCGGCGGCGCGCTGGCGGGCGATCAGGTCGACCAGGTCGCGGTCGGCCCGCTCCCGGTGGGTGGCGAGGCGGACCGGCGCGTCGGCCGGCTTGTCCGCCACGTCCACGCCGTGTTCGGCCAGCCGCG
>DATEPR010000475.1:0-9573 GCA_035273045.1 Pseudonocardiaceae bacterium
GCACCGCGTCGGTGCCAGCCGCAGCCTGGCTCGCCCACGTGCCGGGGCGTCCTGGGCGGTGATCGCCGCCGGCGAGCTGAAGTCAGGATCGTGGGATCGTTCCAGGCGAACCACACCGGAACCGTGTGCGGCCGGTGGTCCGGGGTCACGCTGGCCAGCCAGCTGATCGGCTCGTCGGTCAGGCACTGGTGGACGTGCGCGTCGTCGTCCCGATGTAGCTCCAGCAGAGCTGACATGTGTCGGCGGCATCGGGAGAGTGCCGTCCGAACGTGGCGTTAGGCCAGGCTCCGCAGGTGGGCGATGGTCTGCCGGGTGATCGGGATCTCGTCGTGGTCCGGGCCCAGCACGCGCAACTGGTCGGTCAGCAGTCGCTCGAACTGTTCGGCGGCGCCTGCGGTGTCCCCGGCGGCGGCGAGCCAGTAGCCGAGGTTGTTGCGGGTACGCAGGGCGTCGGGATGGTCCGGACCGAGCAGGCGCAGCAGTTGGGCGAGTTCGTTCGCGGCCCCGGCGGCGTCTCCGGCGCGACCGCGCCAGTACGCGAGGTCGTTGCGGGTGGCCAGGGTGTCCGGGTGGTCGGGGCCCAGGACACGTTGCCGGTCGGCGAGTAGCCGGGCGAACCGCGCCACCGCGCCCGCGGCATCGCCACCTTCACCGCGCCAGGTCGCGAGGTTGCCGAGGGTGCGCAGGGTGTGCGGATGGTCGGGCCCCAGGACGCGGAGCAGATCGGTCAGTAGTCGGGTGCCGTCATGCACCGCGCCGGCGAAGTCTCCTGCGTCGTGTCGCCACGCCGCGAGGTCGCCACGGGTGGCGAGGGTGTCGGGGTGGTCCGGGCCAAGGACACGCGAGCGGTCGGTGACCAGTCGGGCGAGTTCGTCCGCGGCGGCGGCGCTGTCCCCGGAGCGACCCCGCCAGTGGGCGAGATTGCCTCGGGTGCGCAGCGTGTCGGGGTGATCGGGCCCGAGGACGCGGAGCTGGTCGGCCAGCACCCTGGCGAGTTCGTCGGCGGAGCCGCGGCAGGCCGCGAGGTTGTGCCGGGTGGCCAACGTGTCCGGGTGGTCCGGTCCCAGGACGCGCAACCGGTCGGCGAGCAGTCGGGCGTACTCTTCGGCGGCTCCGGCGGCATCGCCAAACTCCTTGCGTTGGGCGGCGAGATTGCCTCGGGTACGCAGCGTGTCGGGGTGGTCCGGCCCCAGGATGCGGAGCTGGTCGGCGAGTAGCTGCGCGTACTGCTCGGCGGCGCCGGCCGCGTCCCCCGTCTCGCCCCGGCAGGCGGCCAGATTGTTGCGCGTGGTGAGCGTGTCGACGTGATCGGGGCCGAGCACGCGGAGTTGGTCGGCCAGCAACCGGGCGAACTGCTCGGCCGCACCGGCCGCGTCGCCGGCCTCGCTGCGCCACGAGGCCAGGTTGTTGCGGGTACGCAGGGTGTCCGGATGGTCGGCGCCCAGGACGCGCAGCTGGTCGGTCAGTAGCTCGGCGAACTGTTCGGCCGCGCCGGTGGCGTCCCCGGCGTTGCCGCGCCAGTACGCCAGGTTGTTGCGGGTGAGCAGGGTGTCCGGGTGATCCGGTCCCAGGACGTGGAGGTGGTCGGCGAGCAGTTCGGCGAACTGTTCGGCGGCGCCGGCCGCGTCCCCCGTCTCGCCGCGCCGGAAGGCGACATTGTTGCGGGTGGCGAAGGTGCCGGGATCGTCGTCGATCCCGGACGGGGGCAGGAACGGCCCGTCGCCTGCCGTGCTGATCGCCTCCAGCACGGCGTGGGCCGACGCCACCAGGTCGTCGTCCGGGTCCTCGTCGGTCGCCGCCAGTTCGGTGGCGAGGCGTTGCCGGCCGGCCTCCTGGTCCGCCGCGTGGGCCTGAGCGATGGCCGTCCACTCGTCGGCCAGGCGTTGGCCGAACTGGTGCCGCAGGTCCGCCCGCAGCCCGGCGTACGCGTCGTGTACCTCCTGGGTGGCGGTGCCGTGCACGCCGGCCGCCGCACCGGCCGACAGGGCCTCGATCACCACGCCGATCACGTCGGTACTGACGAGATCGGCCGCCCCACGGTTCCGCGGAGAACCGGGCAGATGGTCGCCCGGTTGACCCGCGAGATCAACACGTTCCTCGACCAGATGGCCGAGCGGATCAAAGCACGCGGCGCCGGCGCACCACCCGTCGCGCGGCCCACCCTGCCCGGAATAAGCCGAACCACGGGCGTGGCCCTGCATGGCTCCATCGGAGCGCTCGACCAGCTCACCCACACCTACATGCGGAGTCCACGACCACCCACGTGTGGACGCCGTTCAACGGAAACTTTCGATCGCTGGGAACGGCTGGCGCCCTTGGATCAGGACGTCGAGGACTCGTTCAGTGCGGCGGTCCACACCAGCCGGGTGCCGCCGCTGGCAGCCGGTTCGACCAGGAACGAGCCACCCGCTTCGAGCGCGCGTTGGCGCAGGTTGTGCAGACCGCTGTGGGCCACGGCGGCCGGCATGCCGATGCCGTCGTCGGACACGTCGATGACCAACTGGTCGTCGACCGACACGGTGACCACCAGTTCCTGTGCCTTGGCGTGCCGGACCGCGTTGCTCACCGCCTCGCGCACCACCGCCTCGGCCTGCTCGGCCAGACCGGCCGACAGTGAGTCCAGCGCGCCGGACATGCGGACGGTCGTGCGCAGTGGCGCGTCCTCGGTCAGTTGCGTGATCACCTGGTGCAGGCGGGTGCGGACCTGGCCGGCACCGACCTGGCTGACCTGCAGGTCGAAGATGGCCGTGCGGATGTCCTGGATGACCTCGTGCAACTGGTCGATGTGGTCCTGCACCCGTTCGGCCACCCCCGGGGTCCTGGCTCGTCGTTTGGTGCCCTGCAGAGCCAGGCCGATCGCGAACAGTCGCTGGATCACGTGGTCGTGCAGGTCGCGGGCGATCCGGTCGCGGTCGGCCAGCAGCTCCAGTTCCCGCCGCTCAGCCTGGCTCTCCGCGCGCTGCAACGCCAGCGACGCCTGGTCGGCGAACGAGGACACCACCTGTAGCTCGTGCTCGTCGAACGGTTGCGCTTCGGGCGCGCGCACCACCAGCAACACGCCCTGGATGTGGTCGCCGGTGCTCAACGGCAGCGCCAGTGCCGGGCCGAACCGCACCCCCAGTCCGGCCGCCACGTCGTAGCGCAGGCGAGGCACCACCCGCGGTACGTGGTCGCTGAACACCGCGCCGCTGGTCGACCCGGTCACCGGGATCTTCCGGCCGGTGATGGCCGCGGAGTCCAGTCCGGCCGCGACCGCCACGGTCAGCTCGGTGACGTCCTGCGGTGCCGCCTCGATGTCCTCGGGCAGCGCGATCACGGTGTAGTCGGCGCCGGACAGCTCCACCGCGCGGCCGGCGATCAGCCGCAGGATCTCGGTCGGGTCGCCCGCGCCCAGCAACTGGGCGGTGACCTCGGCGCTGGCCTCCAGCCATTGTTGCCTGCGTTGCGCCTCGTCGTAGAGGCGTGCGTTGTCCACCGCGATCCCGGCCGCGCCGGCCAGCGCCTGCACGACCGCCTCGTCCTCCTCGGTGAACGGTCTGCCGTCGTGCTTCTCGGTCAGGTACAGCCGACCGAACACGGCACCCCGAGTGCGCAGCGGCACGCCGAGGAATGCCCGCATCGGCGGGTGGTTGGGCGGGAACCCGACCGATGCGGGGTGGTGGGCCAGGTCGTCCAGCCGCAGCGGTTTACCTTCCTCGATCACCACGCCCAACACGCCACGCCCGGTGGGCAGGTCCCCGATCAGTTCGCGGGTGGCGTCGTCGATGCCGAGGTAGATGAAGTCGGTCAGCTCGCCGTGCTCGCCCAGAATTCCCAAGGCGCCGTACTGGGCGTCCGCCAGGTCCATCGCGGCCCGCACGATCTGCCGCAACGTCGTGTCCAGGTCCAAACCGGACGACACGGCCAGCACCGAGTTCAGCAGGGCGTCCATGCGCTCGCGGGTGCCATCGACGATGTCCTCGACGCGCTGCTGCACTTCGGCGACCAACTCGGCCAGCCGAGTCTGGGACAGCGTGGCACCGATTCGCGTCAGCTCATCGCGGCCCTCGACGTTGCTCACGGCGCCACTGTCGCACCTCCTCGCAGGTCGGACAATCGATGACGAGAGCCAGGGTGCCCATGGCCCACCGGTTGAGGACGTTGGCCACTGTGCCGTCGCGGCGGCCGGCACGGATAGTGGCGGGACAAGAACGTCCACCCACCCGGAAAGGCGGCCGGGATGAGCACCCACATCGGCCCTGTCGGCACTCTGACCTCGGAGGAGATCAGAGCCGTCCTCACCGCCGCGATCTCGGCTCCGTCATTGCACAACAGCCAGCCGTGGCGCTTCCGCTGCACGGCCACCGCGATCGAGCTGTCCGCTGACCACACGCGCTCGCTCCCGGCCACCGACGCCGACGACCGCGAGCTGCTGCTGGCCTGCGGGGCGGCGCTGCTCAACCTGCGGCTCGCCCTGCGTGCCCGCGGTCGCCACCCCACTGTCTCGCTGTTGCCCGACGCGGCCCGTCGTGACCTGCTCGCCCGGGTCCGGCCGGTGGGCAACCGGCCGGTCTCGCCGACCGACCTGGCCCTGGCCGACGCGATCCCCCGCAGGCGCACCAACCGGCGGCCCTTCGCCCCCATACTGGTGCCACCCGGCGTGGTGCCCGCGCTGCGTACCGCGGCACGCGCCGAACAGGCATGGCTGGCCACCCTGGCACCGGCGCAGTTGCCGCTGTTGCGGGTGCTGGTCGCCGAGGCGCACCGCGCACAGCGGTCCGAGCCCCGGTTCCTCGCCGAGTGGACACAGTGGACTGGTCGGGACGTGGCGGCCACCGACGGCGTGCCCGCGCGCAACAGCGGCCCGCTGCCCGAACCGCAGGACGAGTGGGTGTTGCGTGACTTCAGCGGCGGCCGGGCAAGGGTCCGCGTGGCGGGCAAGGACTTCGAACCCGACCCGTTGATCGTCGTGGTCGGATCGTTCAACGACCGCCCGCTCGCGTGGTTGCAGGCCGGGCAGGCGATGCAACGGGTCCTGCTGACCGCGACCGCGGCGGGCCTGTCCGCGTCGTTCCTGTCGCAGGTAGTCGAGGTGGCGGCGACCCGGTTGGCGCTGCGTGACCTGATCGGCGGCGGGCTGTGGCCGCAGACCGTGCTGCGCATCGGCTACGGCTCCCCGGTGCCACCGACCCCGCGCCGCGACCTGGACGACGTGGTCGACACCGTCGTGCACGCTGGCTGACGGCGTCACAACTCGTGGATCTCCGAGCGCACGGTCGCCAGTCTTCGGTCGGCGTCCGCGCTGGCCTGGTCGGTGAAGTTCGCGACCGGCACGTCGCTGCCCGGGTAGTCGAACGTCGGCACGTGCACCGCGGTCGCCAGTCGCAGCGGCACGTTGCGCTGCCGCGCTTCGTCGGCCGCCCAGAACGCGGCCTGCCGAGCCGAGCCCGGTCCGTCCACGCCGGCGACGATGGGCTCGTTTCGTTCGTCAGTGGCCGACCGGCATGACATGCGCGGCCACCACACCGGGCACCGCCTCGGCGACGACCAGCGCGATGTGCCGTTCGGTCTCGTCGTCGTGCTCGTCGCCCAGCTCCACCACGCCGTCGTGCACGCGCACGTTCCAGCGCTCCGGGCCGCAGCAGGCGGCGAGCTTGTGCCGCACGTCCTGCTCAATCTCCGGGTCCGCGCGGCCGATGACCCGAACCAGATCCCTGCGGGTGACGATGCCGACCACCCGTGAACCGTCCACAATGGGCATACTGCGGATCTTGCCGTCCGACATGGCGGTGATCAGATCGGCCACGTCAGTCGTGGCGCCCATCGCGATCACGGGTGAGGTCATCACGTCCACCACGGCGGCGCACGGCAGGGGGAGTTCGTCGTCCGTGGGACGGCGGTAGCGCGCGTCCTGGGGGATCCGGCCGCGGACGATGTCCGCCTCGGTCACGATGCCGATCAACCGATCGTCTTCGTCCACGACAGGAATCGCGGTGAACCCACGAGACGCCATCAGGTGCGCCGTGTCCTTGACCGTGGCATCCGTTGTCACGGTGACCACCGGCGTGGTCATCACGTCACACGCTCGCATCGCGGCACCACCCTTCGTTTCTTTCCTGGTCCGTGGTCCACGATGCCCGCGACCGGTGGCCGTCCGCGAGTGGCCGCCGTCCCGACGGCGGAGGACCTTGGCCCCGTCATGCTCACCCCGCACGCAGGCGCCGACTCGTCGGCATGGTTCGCGCTGGCGCCCTCGGGAGCCAGCCCCAGCCGGTCGGCGGATTCATGGCATTCGTGCGGCATCGACCACCGCCTGGTCATCCGCGACCAGTGGTGGGCCTTTGGTCACCGGTTTCCCGGAGATGGGCCGTCGTCTTACCGCGCCGAAGTCCTCCGGACACAGGAGTTCCGGCACGATCGGCGTCACGCTTCCCGAGCCGATACTGCTTGTGCCTACTCGGAAGGAGGCACGCCATGTCCATCAAGGACGTCATTGATTCGACCGCGAAGCCGGTCACCCCCACCCGGCAGACCAGCAAGCCTTCCGGAACGCCGCGGCCGGCGGTCAGCCACCACGGTGCGAGCCGGGACCGGATCCTCGCGTTCCTCCGCATCACGATGGGCCTGGTGTTCCTGTGGGCCTTCCTGGACAAGACGTTCGGGCTGGACTACTCGACCACCTCGGCGCAGGCGTGGATCCGCGGCGGATCGCCCACCCAGGGCTTCCTCGCGCACGTGGAGGTCGGGCCACTACAGTCCGCGTTCCGCGACTGGGCCGGCACCGGCTGGGCCAACTGGCTGTTCATGCTCACCCTGCTGGGCCTGGGCATCGCCCTCACGCTCGGCATCGGCCTGCGTGTCTCGGCGATCGCGGGCGTGATCCTGTTGGCGCTCATGTGGTTCGCCGAGTTCCCGATCGCCCGGTTCGACTCCACCGGTGCGGCGACGTCCTCGACCAACCCGCTGATCGACTACCACTTCGTGTTCGCGGTGGTCCTCGTGACACTCGCGGCCTGCACGGCGGGCGACACGTGGGGCTTCGGCCGCCAGTGGGCCAGGCTCGACCTGGTGCGGCGCAACTCCTGGCTGCGGTGACGGCGGACGTCACCGGTCCGCTACCGAACCGGGCGCACGGTGTGCCGGCACGTGATGCCGGCACACCGCCGACGGAGGGAACGATCCATGCACACCATAACGGCGGCCGACGTGATGACCCGGGAACCGGTCACCGCCGAACCCTCGACACCGTTCAAGGACCTGGTCGACCTGATGGTCGGCGAGCAGGTCAGCGCCCTACCCGTGGTCAACCGGCGGGGCGTGCTGCTGGGGGTCGTCTCCGAGGCCGACCTGTTGCGTAGAGCAGAACACGCCGACGAGGCATCGCCCGGCCGGCCCTCCCGGTTCGCCGGTCACCACGCCCGCGTGGACTGGCGGAAGGCGACCGGCCTGACCGCCGCCGGCCTGATGACCACGCCCGCCCTGGCAGTCGCTGGTAACTGGACACTGCCCCAGGTGGCCAGGGAGTTCACCCGCACCGGCGTGCGCCGGTTGTTCGTGGTCGACGGCGGCCGACTGGTCGGCGTCCTCGCCCGCCGGGACGTGCTGCGACCGTACCTGCGGGGTGACCGCGAGATCGAACACGAAATCGACACGGAGATCTTCGGCCGAGCAGTGCACGCGAAGCCCGGCTCGGTGCGCGCCACCGTGGAATGCGGGGTCGTGCTCCTCACCGGAAGGCTGGAATACCAGGCCGACACCACCACCGCGGCCAACTTGGCCCGCCGAGTGCCCGGGGTGGTCGAGGTGCGCAACCGCCTTGACTGGCAATGGAACGGCGACGGACCAGCGATCCACACGTTCGCCGCCTCCGACTCCTGAGTCGTTCACCGGGCCTCCCGGACCAGGATGAGCACCTCGCGGGCGGCGTAGCACGTGGGCCAGCACCGCGGTCGCCAGGACACCGTCGACGAGCGTCACCCGACCCTCAGCTCGTGAGGTCGGGGCGGACGGGGTGTCGCCCGAGCAGGCCACCGCGGCGGCGATGGTGGCAGAGGCCCGCCAGCGCGAGACTGGAGTTCACCGGCCCGGACGGGCTGTGAAGCGGTCCACCAAGAATGCCGCGAGACGACTGGCGAGCGGCCACGCCGGTGGGGTCAGGCATGATCGGACTCGCGGAGTCCCACGCGGACCGAGTTACACCACTCGATGGGACGCGACCGCGTTACCAGCGGCTACCGATCTTCGAGTACGCCGGCAGCGGGGAGCACCGCGAATGTCTGTACGTAGTCGATGGCTGCCCGCAGGGCGTCTTTCAGCGGGGTGACGTCGCGGGCGACCTGGGCCAGGAGCATGCCGCCCTGAAAGGCGGAGAGCAGGAGATAGGCCAGTCGGGTGGGGTCCGCCTCAGCGCTGATGCGACCGCTCTTCCGCATCCGTTCCAGTCCGTCTCGGAAGATGTCTCGCCACTGCTCGAACGCGTTCGCGAGTTCCGTGCGAACGTCAAGGTCGGTCTTGATGATCTCGCTGGCGAGCGACCCGAGGCTGCAGCCTTCCTGGTAGGAGCGCTCGTAGGCGACGTAGAAGCCCGCCCACTCCCGAAGCGAGTCGAGGCTGTCGAACCGGGTGAACCGCTCACTGCGATGGAACGCGAGGACGCGCTCGGCCTGCCACTCGATGACCGCGAGGACAAGGCTCTCCTTGGTCGGGAAGTAGTGGTTGAGCTGCGACCCGCTGATGCCGGCCGCGCGACGGAGCTGCTCGTTGTTCGTCGCGTGGACGCCCTTGGCGTAGATGAGCTCCGCGGCGTGTTCGAGGATGCGGGCCCGGGTCGCCAGCCCCTTGTCCGTGAGCTTCTGAGGCACCCGACCTTCGGTTGTCGCTTCCATACCCACACGATATCCCAGATTGGGCTTGACAGCCCATATTCGTGTGGTGTTGACTGCCGCTAGTGGGCTGGCTAGCCCAAAATTGCCCGCAGGGCACGAGACACACGGAGGCACCCATGAAGGCAATCGTCGCGACGGACCAGGCTGCCGAGGCAGCCGGGATCACACTCGCGGAGCGGCCCGAGCCGACACCGGCGATCAACGACGTCGTCGTCGAAGTCCATGCGTCGGGTTTCGTCCCCGCGGAGTGGGAGTGGCCCTCGACGTGGGTCGATCGCTCCGGTCACGACCGAGTCCCGGCGATCATCGGCCACGAGTTCGCCGGAGTGGTGTCCTCCCTCGGCTACGGCACGACGGGGCTCTCGCTGGGACAGCGGGTGTTCGGGATCACGGACTGGCACCGCGATGGAACGCTGGCCGAGTACGCGGCCGTGGAGGCGCGCAACCTGGCGCCGCTGCCGGGAAACGTCGACTTCACGGTGGGTGCGAGCCTGCCGATCTCCGGCCTGACCGCATGGCAGGGCCTGTTCCAGCACGGTCGTCTGCAGGCGGGGCAGAGCGTCCTCGCACACGGCGCCGCCGGCGCGGTCGGATCTGTGGTGACGCAGCTCGCCCGGGAGTTCGGCGGCTACGTCATCGGTACCGGTCGAGCGGCGGACCGCCAGGCGGCGCTCGACTTCGGCGCGAACGAGTTCCTCGACCTCGACCA
>DATEPR010000476.1:0-6257 GCA_035273045.1 Pseudonocardiaceae bacterium
TGCCCGCCGGCCCATCGGCGTGCTCGTGATCGACCCCGTGCCGCTGTTCCGGGACGGCCTGGTCGGCCTGTTCGACCGGTCGCCGTCGGTGCGGCTGCTCGGGCTGACCGCCAACATGAACCATGCTGTGGCGTTGTGCGAACGCGCGCATCCGGACGTGGTGTTGCTCGACTCGGTGCTGGACCCGCGCTGCCAACTGGCGCAACTGCTCGCCAGTGACGAGTCGGCCGTGCTGTCTGTGGTGCGGGAGCCGCTGCGCAGTCCGCGCTACGTCGCCGCCGCGCTGGCGGCCGGCGTGCGAGGGCTGGTGCTGCGGTCGGCGGAGCCGGCCCAGTTGCTGGACGCGATCCGGCGGACGCATCTGGAGCGGCGTTACCTGGACCCGGAACTGGCGGCGCTGGCCACCGGGCTGGGTGTCCGCCACACCGTCGCCGCCCGGCAGCCGCTGTCCCGCCGCGAGTACCAGGTGCTCCAGCTGATCTCCGACGGCCTGGAGAACCAGGCGATCGCGAAGTCGCTGTTCGTGTCCGTGGAGACGGTCCGCACCCACGTGAAGAGCATCCTGCGCTAGCGGCACGCCCGGGACCGCGCGCACGCCGTGGCGGTGGCGTTCCGGTTGGGGGTCCTGGTGTCGCACGAGGAGACGGACGTGCCGCCGGCCCGGCGGCCCAACGGGGTGACGCATCTGCCGCCGCACGGCCCGCAGCCGCTGGCGGCCGGCATGGCCGGGCCCGCGGCCGCAGTGGCGCGCCGCACCGCGCACTGAGCCCTCTTGCCCGCCGTTACCGCCCGGTAATACACTGATGTTACCGGCGAGTAGCGGACGAACTGGAGCACCGATGGGCCACTACAAGAGCAACGTGCGCGACCTGGAGTTCAACCTGTTCGAGGTGTTCCGCGTCCAGGACCGCCTCGGCAGGGCGCCGTTCGACCAGGCGGACGAGGACACCGCCCGGGGCATCCTCGCCGAGCTCAACAACCTGGCCACCGGTCCGCTCGGTGAGTCGTTCGCCGAAGGCGACCGCATCGGCACCACGTTCGACCCCGCCACCCACTCGGTCACGCTCCCGGACGGCTTCAAGAAGTCCTACCAGGCCCTGTGGGACGGCGAGTGGTACCGCCTCGGCCTGCCCACCGCGCTGGGCGGGTTCGGCATCCCGCCGTCGGTGCAGTGGACCGCCGCCGAGCTCATCCTCGGGTCGAACCCGGCCGTCTTCATGTACATGGCCGGCCCGAACTTCGCTTCCGTCGTCGACCGCAACGGCACCGAGGAGCAGCGGCGCTGGGCGCGCCTGATGATCGACCGCGGCTGGGGCGCCACCATGGTGCTCACCGAGCCGGACGCCGGCTCGGACGTGGGCGCCGGGCGCACCAGGGCGATCCTGCAGCCGGACGGGTCCTGGCACCTGGACGGCGTGAAACGCTTCATCACGTCCGGTGACCAGGACATCACCGAGAACATCATGCACCTGGTGCTGGCCCGGCCCGAGGGTCCCGGCGTGCCGAGCCGGCCGGGGACGACGGGGCTGAGCCTGTTCCTGGTGCCCAAGTTCCACTTCGACACCGAGACCGGTGAGCCGGGCGAGCGCAACGGCGTCTTCGTCACCAACGTGGAACACAAGATGGGCCTGAACGCCTCGGCCACGTGCGAGCTCACGTTCGGCCAGCACGGCGTGCCCGCGCGGGGCTGGCTGCTGGGCGACGTGCACGACGGCATCGCGCAGATGTTCCAGGTGATCGAGTACGCCCGGATGATGGTCGGCACCAAGGCGATCGGCACACTGTCCACCGGCTACCTCAACGCGCTCGCCTACGCCAAGGAGCGCGTCCAGGGCGCCGACCTGCCGAACATGCTGGACAAGGCCGCACCCCGAGTCACCATCACGCACCATCCGGACGTGCGGCGCAGCCTGATGTCGCAGAAGGCGTACGCCGAGGGCCTGCGTGCCGTCTACGTCTACACGTCCACCTACCAGGACCAGATCGCCGCCGGGGACGGCGACATCCAGCTCGCCGAGCGGGTCAACGACCTGCTGCTGCCGATCGTCAAGGGCGTCGGCTCGGAGCGGGCCTACGAGCAGTTGGCCCAGTCGTTGCAGATCCTCGGCGGTTCCGGCTTCCTGCGGGACTACCCCATCGAGCAGTACATCCGGGACTCCAAGATCGACTCCCTGTACGAGGGGACGACCGCGATCCAGTCGCTGGACTTCTTCTTCCGCAAGATCATCCGGGACAAGGGTCAGGCGCTGGCGCACGTGGCCGGCGAGATCACCGCGTTCCTGGAGTCGGAGGCCGGCAACGGGCGGCTCAAGGAGGAGCGGGCGCTGCTCAAGCAGGGTCTGGACGACGTGCAGGGCATGTTGGGCGCGATGGTCGGCTACCTGACCAGCGCCCAGGAGAACCCGCGCAACGTCTACCTGGTCGGCCAGAACACCGTGCGGCTGCTGCTGGCCGTGGGCGACCTGCTGGTCGGCTGGCTGCTGCTGCGCCAGGCCGAGGTGGCGCTGGCCGCGCTGGACGGCAGCCCTTCGGCCAAGGACACCGCGTTCTACCAGGGCAAGCTGGCCGTGGCGAGCTTCTTCGCGCGGACCGTGCTGCCCGAACTGTCGGCCCGGCGCAAGGTCGTGGAGACCACCGACAACACGCTGATGGACCTGGACGAAGCCGCGTTCTAGCGGAGTCGGTCTACAGGTACAGGCCGGTGCCGTGCTCGGTGCGCTCGGTGGCCAGGGCGTGGATGTCGCGTTCCCGCATCACCAGGAAGTTCTCGCCCTGGATCTCCACTTCGAGCTGGTCCTCCGGGTTGAACAGCACCCGGTCGCCGACCTTCACCATCCGCACGTTGTTGCCGACGCCCAGCACGTCACCCCAGGCCAGCCGCTTCGCCACCTGGGCCGTGGCCGGGATGACGATTCCGCCGCTGCTGCGCCGTTCGCCGTCCTCGGCCGACATCCGCACCAGGATCCGGTCGAGCAGCATCTGGATTTCCAGCTTGGGGACCTCTGCCACGCGGGCGATGGTACTTGCCGGGCGCCGGAACTCCGTCACTCGTCGTCCATCCCGCCCAGCATCAGCGGCAGCCTGGCGGCGCCACCTGCGACCACTCGGACGTGCACGCCCCAGTCCTGCCGGGTGAGGTGGCACGCCGGGTGTTCCGCGTCGGAGTCGCAGCTCGCCGCCTGCGCGACGACGTGCAGCACGCCGCTGCCGACCGTGCCGTCCAGCACCAGCGTGCGGCTCAGGTCGGTGCCGTCGCCGTCGCCGTCCTTCAGCAACGCGGGCGGTGACGCCGTGACCCGGACCAGGGTGGCCGGGCCGTAGCGTTCGTCGAGTTTCTGGCCGGGCGGCGGCTGGAACACCACGGCGAGGGTGATCTCGCCGGGCGCCAGGTCGACCGGCTGCCGGGTGACCTCGCGCGCCGGCCCGGTGACGGTGCGGGCGGCACCACCGGGCAGCCGCTCCAGCGCGTGCGCGGCCGACGCGACCACGACCAGTTCACCGTCGACGACCACCACGTCCGCCGGTTCGGCGATGTCCGTGGCCAGTGTGGTCACCTCGCCGGCCGCCGGGTCGTACCGGCGGACGGCGCCGTTGTAGGTGTCGGCGACCGCGACACCGTGGTCGGGCAACACGGCGACGCCCAGCGGGTGCTGGAACAGCGCGTCGGCGGCCGGGCCGTCCCGGTGGCCGAAGTCGAACAGGCCGGTGCCGACGGCGGTGTGCACGGTCAGGTCGGCGTCCAGCCAGCGCAGGGCGGACGTCTCCGCGTCGGCCAGCCACAGCCGGTCGCCGTCGGCGGCCAGGCCGGACGGCTGGGCGAAGAACGCCGAGCCGGCGGGACCGTCGTGCAGGCCCTCGACCGTGGTGCCGGCCAGCCGGGACACCGTGCCGGCGACCGGGTCGAACCGGCCGAGCGTGTGATTGCCGGCCATCGCGACGACCACCCCGTTCACCGGCGCCCACCAGGCCACGTCCCACGGGCTGGTCAGGTCGATGTCGAGCGCCGGGCCGTCGGTGGCGCCGTCCCGCCACTGGTCGCCGGTGCCGGCGACGGTGGTCACCCGCCCGTCGGCCAGCCGCACGCCGCGCAGCAGGTGGTTGGCGGTGTCGGCGACCACGACGTCGTAGCCGACCTGGTCGGCCACGTCGGCGGGCAGCACGGCCAGGCCGTTCGGCTCGGCGAACTCGGCATCGGCCGCGCTGCCGTCGCGGCGGCCCCGGGTGCCGGCGCCGATGGTGCGCAGCACGGTGTCACCGGACAGTTCGACCAGGGTGTGCCGGGCGGTGTTGGCCACCAGCAGCGTGCCGGCCGGCGTCACGGTCGCCTTGCCGGGAAAGCGCAGCGTGGTCTCGGCGGGCGGTGGCGGCACGTACGGCCCGTCGCCGTGCCGCAGCGTGCCGCTCCTCTCGTGTTCGGCGACGATCTTGGTGACGACCCTGCGTAGCGCCTCGGCGTGGCCCTCGCCGGCGGCGACGTGCACGACGTAGCCCTCCGGGTCGACCACGACGAGCGTCGGCCAGGCGCGCACCGCGTACTGCTGCCACGTGGTCAGCTCGGGATCGTCCAGCACCGGATGGCGCACCTCGTACCGTTCGACGGCGTCGGCCAGGGCCACCGGGTCGGCCTCGTGCTCGAACTTGGGCGAGTGCACGCCCACCGTGACCAGCACGTCGGCGAACTCCCGCTCCAGCGGGCGCAGCTCGTCCAGCACGTGCAGGCAGTTGACGCAGCAGAACGTCCAGAAGTCCAGCAGCAGGACCTTGCCGCGGAAATCGGCCAGGGAGTAGGCGCGGCCACCGGTGTTCAGCCAGGCGCGACCGCGCAGTTCCGGGGCGCGCACTCGCACGGTCGATGTCGTCACGTGGAGAGCAAACACCAGGAGTTGGCTGCGTGTTCCGATTGGGGGTGCGCCCAGGTTGGACGAAAGTCCGGGCGGGCGACTTCTCGCGCGCAAGAAGCTCCGCGTGCTGCCAGGTCGGGGGTCCGGCAGCACAGCGGAGCCATTCTGGTCATCGTGCACTGGTCCGATGGTGTTACACCCGGATCAGGTGTGACTCAGGTCACACTCACTCGATCGGTTTTTATCGCGCGATCTAGCGCGAGACATAGAAACGCGGATAGTTCACTCGTCGCGGCCGAGCAGGAACTTGCCGAAGTGCGGCACGGTGAATGCGATCCGGCCCCGCTCCGCGGAGTAGACCAGGCCCTTCTTGATCAGGCTGTCCCTGGCCGGGGACAGCGAGGACGGCTTGCGGCCCAGGAAGATGGCCACGTCCGAACTGCCGGCGCCCTCGTCCCTGCCCTCGGTGAGTTCCGCCATCGCCCGCAGGTACTCGCGTTCCGCGGGTGTGGCCCGCTCGTAGCGGGACCCGAAGAAGCCGACCGCGAGTTCGGCCTCGGCCTCCGGGGCGGCGACCGCGACGTCCTCGGCCGTGATCGGGTCGTCCGGCGCCGCGTCCCAGGCGGCCTTGCCGTACGCCTGCACGAAGTAGGGGTAGCCGCCGGACGCCTCGAACAGTGCGTCCAGCGCCTCCGGCGCGATGCCGGCCGACTCCCGGGTCACCGGCGTGAGCACGGCCCGGTCCACCTCCTCGCGTGCCAGCCGGTCGATCCTCACGTACCGGAACAGCCGCTCCGAGTAGGACTTGCTGGCCGACAGCACGGCGGGTAAGTGCGGCAGGCCGGCGCCGACCACCACCAGCGGCGCACCGGACTGGGACAGCTCATGGCAGGCCGCGCACAACGCGGACACGTCGTTCACGGCGAGGTCCTGCATTTCGTCGATGAGCAGCGCCACGCCGGTGCCCACGTCCTGGGCCAGTTCGGCGACGTCGGTGAACAGCTCGACCAGGTCGATCTCGATGTCACCGGAGTCGGCCCGGCCCACCGCGGCGGGCACGTCGATCCCCGGTTGCCAGCGGTCCCTGAGTTTCGCGTTGTCCGGATTGGACCGCAGCGCGAACGCCTTGAGCACGGCGAGCACCTCGTCGACCCGGTCGGGGTCGCGGTGGTGTGGGGCGAGTTCGCGGATCGCCATGTGCAGGGCCGCGCTCACCGGGCGGCGCAGCGACTGGTCGGGCCGGGCCTCGATCTTGCCGGTGCCCCAGAGCCGGCCGATCGCGGCCGAGCGCAGCGTGTTGAGCAGCACCGTCTTGCCGACGCCGCGCAGGCCGGTGAGGACCAGGCTGCGCTCGGGGCGGCCGCGCGCGACCCGCTCGAGCACCACGTCGAAGGCGTCTAGCTCGCGGCCTCGCCC
>DATEPR010000477.1:0-21179 GCA_035273045.1 Pseudonocardiaceae bacterium
GCGGGCGGGACTCGACGCCGACGTTCAGCAGCACACCGCCGCCGTACACCGGTCCCCAGCCGATGATCGTGCACCTGCACGGAGCGCACGATTTCGAGGAGAGCGACGGCCTCCCGGAGACATGGTTCCTGCCGGTGGCCAAGGGCATCCCGGCCAGCTTCGCGAAGGTCGGCACCGACTACGACCCGTTCAAGGCGGAGGCGCTGCAGCGCTGGGGCGTGAACTGGGCACCGGGCACCCTGACGTCGGTGTACCCGAACACCCAGCGTGCCGGATCGCTGTGGTTCCACGACCACGTCCTGGGCATGACCCGGCTCAACGTGCACTCCGGCCTGTTCGGCTTCTACATCCTCAGCGGCGGCGACGCCGACCTGCCGGACGGCCTGCTGCCCGGACCCCGGCCGATGCCGGGTGACCCGCCGGGCAAGAGGTACTACGACATCTGCCTGACGATGTCCGACCAGACGTTCAACCCGGACGGTTCGCTGTTCTTCCCCAGTGCCAGCAACCTGACCGGCCCGTACGTGCCGGCGTCCGACATCCCGCCGTACTGGAACTCGAACTTCCAGGGCACGGTGTCGACGGTGAACGGCAACACCTGGCCGATCATGAACGTGGAGCCGCGCCGCTACCGGTTCCGCATCCTGGACGCGAACAACTTCCGCACCCTGACCCTGAAGGTCGTCAGCGACCCGATCGCCCGCCCGGGCAAGGTCGCCGTGCCTACCTGGGTGATCGCCGCCGACGCCGGTGGCCTCTTCCCGAAGGCACAACCGATGCACACGCTCCCGGACGACCAGTCCGGCGTGTTCATGATCACCTCGGAGCGGGTCGAGCTGGTCGTCGACTTCACCGGCATTCCGGTGGGCACCGAGTTCTTCCTCATCAACGACGGCGTCACCGGTGGGGTCAACGGGGTTCCGGCCACGCCCACCAACGACGTGAACAACGTCGGCCAGATCATGAAGTTCAAGGTGGTTCCGCTGCAGGGCAAGGACACCAGCCTGCCGCCGGACCAGTTGCCGCTGCCGGCCCGCCGGGCACTGGGCAACCCCACCGAGGTCCACCGGGTCAGCATGAACGTGATCCAGAACACCAACCCGGGCGCGGCACCGACCGAGCAGGCGCGGTTCCAGATGGGTTCCATCGACGCCAACGGCGTCAACCACCTGGAGCGCTGGTCGGATCCGATCTCGCAGGTCGTCACCGACGGTGCCACCGCCCAGTGGGAGGTGTGGACCGTCCCCAACCCGGTCGCGGGTCTCGCCGGCGGCCACGCGTTCCACATCCACCTCATCGAATTCCAAGTCCTCGAAAGGGAGGGCATCGACCCCACGACCGGTCAGCCGAACGGCGTGAAATCCGCACCCAGGCCGTGGGAGACGGGCGAGAAGGACACGGTGTTCGCGCCGCCCAACATGATCACCCGGTTCAAGGCACCCTTCGACCTGGTGAGCAAGTACATCTACCACTGTCACTTCGTCGACCACGAAGATCACGAAATGATGCGTTTCTGGCGAGTCCAGTGACGGCGATTCCGGCACCGCCGCCGCGGTGACCGTTGGCAGAACCATGCGCGATCCGTGCGGGCGCACTCCGCGCCCGCACGGCTCGCGCATTCCGCGGACACCCGCCGCGGTGCGGCGGGTGAAAGGAGGTCCACCGATGTCGTACGGCAGACGCCGCCCGACCGGTCTGGTCCGCATTCTCGCCGTCGCGATCGTCAGCATCGTCTTCGTGCTCACTTCGGCGTCGTTCGCCGACGCGCACACGGCACTGAAGGCCACCAGCCCGCAGGACGGCAGCAAGATCGACAGAGCGCCCAGCCAACTGGTACTGGAATTCACCCTGCCGATAAGGGATATCGGTTACAGCGTCGTGGTGCTGGGTCCCGACAACCATGAATACCAGGCCGGGAAACCGGAGATCCTCGACAACCGGCTGACGCAACCGCTGAAGCCGTTGGGTCCGGCCGGCGAATACCGGGTCGGGTTCCGCGTGGTGGCCAGCGACGGGCACCCGCAGACCTACGGGATCCAGTTCACCCTCACCCAACCCGGTCCCGGCGCGGGTGGCGCCGCGGCGGTGGCGGGACTGACCCCGTTGCCACCTCCGGGATCGGCGATCGCGGCGGACAACGCGCCACTGTGGGCGACGTTGATCGCGGCGTTCGGCGCGCTGGCCCTGGTGTCCGGCTCGGTACTGATCGGCAGGAGGGCGACTCATGGCCTTGACTAGCTCGCGCACCGTGGCGGCGCGAAGAAGCGTCGACCTACGTTCGCTGCCCAGGCACCGGGTCAGACTGTTCGTCCTGGCAACGGCCGTCGCGGGCATCGCGGCACTGGCCATCGCCATGTGGCTGGGCGGCAACCTCACCCAGTCCACCATCAACGGGCTGGTCATCGGCGGCACGGGCGACCTCACCGCATGGGGACTGTCCGTGTCCAAAATGGTGATGGACATGTCGTCGGTCGGCGTCATTGGTTTGTTGCTGACCTGCCTGCTGCTGCCGGAACCGGACGGCGAGCCGAGCGCCACCGCCCGGCGCTGCCGGCGGACGGCGAGCCAACTGGCCGTGGTGTGGGCCGTCTCCACCGCGGCGCTGCTGGTGTTCACCTGGTCCGACGTGGTCGACCAGCAGGTCACCAAGCTGCCGTTCGGGAAGCTGTTCACCGCCACCGGCAGCGTGTTCCCCGACGTCGCGGACTACATCTCCGTCACCGCCGTCGCGGTGGTGATCGCGGCGGGGATCGCGGTGACCGACCGCTGGCCGGGAGCGCTGGTCCTGCTGCTGCTGGCCGGTTACAACCTCGTGCCGATGGCGCTGCAGGGCCACGCTTCGCACGGCACCGTCCTCAAGTACAGCCTGGTCGTGCACGTCATCGCGGTGTCGCTGTGGGTCGGCGGCCTGGGCGCGCTCCTGCTGCACGTACGAGGGGAGCCGGCGCTGCTGGCCGTCGCGGTGCCCCGCTTCAGCGGTGTCGCCCTCGGCTGTTACGTCGCTGTCGCGGCCAGCGGCATCGTCGCCGTGTGGGTGCTGCTCGGCTCGGTACCCGCCGTGTGGGGCTCGCGGTACGGGGTGCTGGTGATGCTCAAGGCGGGGGCACTGATCGCGCTCGGCGTCCTCGGCTGGTGGCACCGCAGGCACACCGTGTCCCGGATCCGCGCCAGCCAGGACGACGCCAGGGCACGCCGCGCGTTCGTCCAACTCGCCGCCGCGGAGATCGTCATCATGGTCGTCGCCGTCGCGCTCGCCGTCGCGCTGTCCCGCACCGCGTCACCGGACACGATCATCCTGCACGGCAACCAATAGCCCGAACCGACGCGACACTCCGGAAAGGAGCGGCCCGCCACAAACACGACGGAACCGGCGTCCAGCCGCCCACGGTCCACGCGGACCGGGGGCGGCCGGGCGTCCGCGTGCGCCGAAGTCCGTCCATTTAGGATATTCGAATATGCACGTGCATTATTCTGGCCAACCAATTGAAATAATCGAGTTTCACCCTAACTTTTCATTCAGGCTTGACAACTACCGCCGTGGCTCGCCTACCGTGGCAACATGACCGGCGGTCCCGGATCGCGGCATTTTCCGATGCCGCAGTTTGGTGCGCTCCCGGGATTCGCATTGTCGACCAGCCTCGGGAGGTCACGTTGCACATACCGCTGATTGTGGTGGCCGTGATCGTCACCGCGCTCATTTTCGATTTCACCTGCGGTTTCCACGAAGCGTCGGACGCGGTGGCCACGTCGGTCGCCACCGGCGCCATGCGGCCTCGCATCGCGGTCACCGTCGGCGCGGTGGGGAACCTGATCGGTGCCTTCCTGTCCATCAAGATCGCGCTGACGATCTCCAACGGCATCGTGGACGACACCAAGATAACCCCGACAGTGGTATTCGCCGGTCTGGTCGGCGCGATCATGTGGAATCTGATCACCTGGGTGGTGGGCATGCCATCCAGTTCGACGCACGCACTCTACGGCGGGCTGATCGGAGCCACATTCGCTGCGGTAGGCGGCAATGCGGTACATTTCGCCAAGGTCACCAGCAGCTTCCTGATTCCCGCCGTCGCGGCCCCGCTGATCGCGGGCGTCGCGTCACTGGTCGGCACGCTGATCTCATACCGGATGGTCCGCCGAACCGACCAACGGGTCACCACCAGGGTGTACCGGTCCGGGCAGGTGGTGTCGGCGTCGATGATGGCGATGGCGCACGGCACCAACGACGGCCAGAAGACCATGGGCGTGATCACGCTGGCCCTGGTGACGGGCGGCCTGTTGCCGCACAACGCCCATCCGCCGGTGTGGGTCATCGTCTCGGCGGGCGTCGGGATCGGACTGGGCACGTTCTTCGGTGGCTGGCGAATCATCCGGACCGTCGGCAAGCGCCTCACCGACATCATGAGCCCGCAGGGCTTCGTCGCGGAGGCCAGCTCCGCGGCGGTCGTCCTGGCATCGGCCCACCTGGGGCTCGCGCTGTCCACCACGCACGTCTGCGGTGGTGCGGTGGTCGGGTCCGGACTGGGCCGGCGGGAAGCGGAGGTCCGCTGGCGCGTCGCCGGCCGGATCCTGCTGACCTGGGTGCTGACGCCGCCGGCGGCCGCGCTCGTGAGCGGTGTCGCGGTCACGGTCGCCTCCGGCGGCGGCGCGGCCGGCACCGTGGTGGTCGCCGTGGTCGGCGTGGCGGTCGGCGTCACGCTCTACCTGGTGGCGCGGCGCAATCCCGTGCATTCCAGGAACGTCAACGAGCTGCCCACGGTGGAACCGGCGGTGGCGGCAGCGGAAACCGCATCGGCCTGATGGAGACGTGATGCACATAGCCTGGAGCGCCATTGGTTCGGTTGCCGCCGCGTCACTCGGCACCATCGTCGTCGTGGCCGTCCTCGCCGGACTCGCGGCGCTGGGCATGTCCCGCTACGAGAGGGCCCGCACCCAGGGCACTGGCGGGACCCTCAGCGCGGTCGGCGCGGGCGCCGCGTTCCTGGCCTGCGTCGCCATCGCGCTGTTCGGTCTCTACCTGACCGTCGTGCGGTGACCATCGCCGAGCGGCCGGTGGAGGTGGTGGCCACCCTCGCCTACCGGCCGGACATCGCGAGCGAGGCGCTGGCGGCGCTGGCGCCGGACGTGCGATGCGTGGAAGTGCGGGCCGACCTGATCGGTGACGTCGACCCGACGTGGCTGCGCGGCAAGTTCCCCGGTGGCCTGATCTACACCCTGCGCAGCGAGGCCGAGGGCGGCCGCTGCGCGGACACCGGTGCCGCTCGCGAACGGCGGCTCGTCACCGCGGCCGAGCACTACGACTACGTCGACCTCGAGGCCGACCGCGACCTGCGTCCGGACGTGCTGGACCGCATCCCGCCCGAACGCCGGATCCTCACCTGGCAGGGACCGGCCACCGACCTCGCCGGGTTGCGGCACCGGCTCGACAGGCTCACCGCCGTCGGCGCCCACCGCTACCGGCTGGCGCCCAAAGCGGACACGGTGGCGCAGGCGCTGGTTCCCCTGCTGCTGCTCAAATCGGCTGGCCGTGACGACGTGGTGGCGGTCGCCCGTGGCCTGGCCGGGACGTTCACCCACGTGCTGACCGCCAGATTCGGCGCTCCCGTGGTGTCCGGCTGGCTGGACAGCCCGGCCCGGCGCGGCGATCCGCCGGCCGACGGCGAGATCCCGCTGCACCGGCTGCTCGCCGACTACCCGCTGCACGCGCTGTCGCGGGTGGAGCAGCTGTACGGGATCATCGGCGGGTCGACCATCATGGGCCTGTCCCCGCTGGTCCACTACACGTCGTACCGCTCACTCGGCATGCCGGCGTTGTTCCTGCCGTTCAACACCGACGAGCTCACCAACTCCCTGGCCGACCTGCGCAGCGGATTCGACGAACTCGGTCTGCCCCTGCTCGGCGCGACCGTCATCCGGCCGCACAAGGAGGCCGGCATCGCCCTGGCCACCGAGGCGACGCCGACCGCCCGCCGCTCCGGTTCGGCCAACCTGCTGGTGCGCAAGCGATCCGGTTGGTGGGCGGACAGCGAGGCCGACGGCGTGGTCGGCGCGCTGACGTCCCGGCGGATCACGCTGGCCGACCGGGACGTCGCGATCATCGGCTGCGGCGGCGCCGGACGTGCCGCCGCCGTGGGGCTGAGCCGGGTAGGTGCCAGGGTCACCCTGGTCAACCGCGGCCTGCGGCGCGGCGAGTTCGCCGCCAAGCTGCTCGGCCTGCCCTTCGTGCCGCTGGCCGACTTCGACCCGCGGCCGTTCTCCGTACTGGTCCACGCCACGTCCGCGCACGACGCCGTCCTGTTCCCGCTGGACGGGCTCGACCCGGCCACGGTGGTCTTCGACCTGAACTACCGCGCCACCGAGACCCCGCTCATCGCGGCGGCACAGGCGGCCGGATACGTGACGGTCAACGGCAAGGAGATGCTGCTGGCCGAGCTCTCCCGCCAGTTCCGGCTGATGACCGGCCGCGACATGCCCGTCGCCGAGGTCAGCGCCGCGCTGGGCATCCGCGGCATCGAGGACGACAAGGTGACCGCCGACGTGCCGGACCATCCGATCAGGAGTGCGGGAGGATCGCGTTGACCACCTGGATCTCGGCACGCACCGGCCAGTTCTCCTACTTCGACCGCCAACTCGGTCACCCGGGCTGGGCCGGCAAGCGGGTACTCGACTTCGGCGGCAACGTGGGGAACATCCTGCTCGACCCGCGCTGCGAGATCGAACACGACAAGTACTGGTCGATCGACGTCTCCCGGGACGCCATCACCGAAGGCAGGTGGCGGCACCCGAAGGCGAACTTCGTCTTCTACGACCGGTACAACTTCGAGTACAACCCGACCGGCACCCCCGGCCTGCCCATCCCCGATCTGGGCGTGAGGTTCGACATCATCGTCGGCTGGTCCATCTTCACCCACGTGAGCAAGGCCGAGACGCTGGAGTTCGCCGACCAGCTCGTCGACTTCCTCACCGACGACGGGCAGGCGGCCTTCTCCTTCCTCGACCCGATGTTCACCCCACCGCCGGGATGGGCCCGGGAGGACGAGTCGCCGGGGATGTCCAACCTGGCCTGGCGGCTGGCGGCCCGCCGGGCCACCAATCCCGGCCTGGACGTGGCCGGGCTGCTCGCCAGGGCGGAACGGACCGAGCTGACCTGGACCACCCTGGTCAACGACGACGAACTCGTCTTCGACCCGGACGACGACGGCATCGCCGCCGGCAAGCCGAGCCGCTTCTACCTCACCTTCGCGACCCCGGCGTACCTCCAGCGACTCTTTCCCACCGGTAAGATCCTCGACCCGGTGCCACCGGAACGTTTCCACTGCCTCGTCATCGACAGGACCAGCAAGCACCGCACCAGAAGGGAAGGCGATGATGACGATCGCGACGCGGGCGCGCGAGGCTGACCGGATCGGCGACGGCGAGCCCACACCGCGGCGCGCGCCGCTCGACCTCACCCCGATTGCTGGGGAGTGGGTCAGCACCACCGGACTGGCCGGTGGTGTCTCCCGGTTCCGTGCCCGCGAGCACGACGGGACCCTGCTGGTCGGCGCGAGCGGCTACGGCGACACCCGAGGGGGCGACTGGGGGGAGGTGCCGGCGCAGGCGTTCGCGAACACCCTGCGGCCCGGTCCCGAGCAGGCGTTCGCCGCGTTCGTCGCCACGTTCGAGGACGCGCACGTCCGCACCCAACTGGAGTCCTACCTGGCGCTGGGCCTGGCGACCGGCCACGCCTTCCACCGCTTCGCAGCGGGTTCCGGCCGGCGCGACTACTTCACCCGCGAGTTCTACATCGCCGCCACCGGCAGCCGGCGGCCGGTCGAACCCGCCGGCGCCGACATCCACCCGCTGCTGCGCACCGGCGCGAACGAGCCGGGCGCGCTCCTGGGCACCTGGGAGGCCCTGGCTCCCACCGTCACCAAGGGCATCGCGTCGCTGGAGATCGCACCCGACGGCGACGACGTCCTCGTCCAGGCGCACGGCGTGGGCGCCGGTGGACCGGTCGACTGGGGCACCACCCGCGCCGAGCTGTACGCCGACGCGCACTACCTGGACAACGCACCCGCGTTCCTGGCCACGTTCGACCACGGCTACATGCGGGTGCACCTACAGGCACGCATCAACCGGGGCTGTCTGGTCGTCTGCGTCTTCACCACGTTCACCGACGACAGCGGGCGCTCGGACTACTTCGTCCGGGAGTGCTTCGGCCGCTGAGCGCCACGGAAGGAGAGAATCGTGACAGCGCAACAGGTCCTGCCTCTGCACCGCTCTCTTTTCGACCAGGCGGACGTACTGCGCGACATGCGCGAGCAGGATCGCCTGAGCAAGGTGACGATGTGGGACGGCCGGCAGGTCTGGTACGTCACCCGCTACGAGGACGCCCGCCGGGTCCTGCGGGATCCGCGGTTCAGCGTGGTGCGGGACCGGGGACTGCCCGAGCTGAGCCCCGGCCGGGACACGACCCCGGGGACGCTGGGCCGCACCGACGAGCCACGGCACCGGGAGCTCAGGCGCATGTTCACCGACGAGTTCCTGGCCGCCCGGATCGACATGCTGCGACCGCACGTCGAGCGCACCGTGGCGGCGCAGGTGACCCGGCTGCTCGCGACCACCCCGCCCGCCGACTTCCACACCGCGTTCTCCATGGGCGTTCCCGAGGAGACCGTCGGTTCGCTGCTCGGCGCCCCACCTGCGGCCCGGCGGGAGTTCCGCAGGTGCCTGACGATCCTGACCGACCGCACCACGCCGGCCGAGGTGAAGTCGGTCGCCGACAGGGACCTGTACACCTGTTGCCGGCAGTTGGTGGAACAGAAGCTGACCGAACCCGGTGACGATCTCATCAGCCGGTGCATGGTGGGTCCGCTGCGGGACGGCCGGATGCACCCGGAGGAGGCATTCCGCACCACGGTGCAACTGGTCTCCGGCGGCCACGACACCACGTCGGCCACCATCACCGTCGGCGTGCTGACCATGCTGGTGAAACCCGAGTGGCGCCAGGCGATCCGGGAACGACCGGACGTCGTGCCGCTCGCGGTGGAGGAACTGCTGCGGTACCACACCCCGATGACCGACGGCCTGCCCCGGGTCGCCCTGGAGGACGTCGTCATCGGCGGCACCCGGATCCGCGCCGGCGACGGACTGCTGGTGTGCGTGGCGTCGGCCAACCGGGACGAGCGCGTGTTCGACCAGCCCGACGAGTTGCGGCTGGACCGGCAGGAGGCCCGGCGCCACCTGTCCTTCGGCCACGGCGTCCACCGGTGCATCGGGCAGTGGCTGGCCAGGGCGGAGATCCAGACCGCGATCAGCGCGGTGGCCACCGGGATGCCCACCCTGCGGCTGGCGGTGCCGGTGGACCAGCTCGCGTTCCGGGAGGACAGTTTCATCGCGGGAGTGCAAGAACTCCCGGTCACCTGGTGACACGGGGGCCGGGCGGCCCTGTGTGTGCCGACCACACCCGGCACACACAGGGCATCCGGTCAGGGCTTGTAGAACGAAGCGTCGTGGGTCTGGCCGAGCAGCGCCCTGCCGATCGTGGCGAGCACGTGGTCGTCGTTGTCGTGCCGCACGTAGAAGGTCAGGTCCCGCAGGATCCGCTCGACCCGGCTCGGGCGGACCAGGCTGCGCGCACCGCAGGCACGCACGCAGTGGTCGACCGTCTCCAGCGCCAGGTGCTCGACCACATGCCTGGCCCGGCTGCCGGCCAGCCGCGCCTCCTCCCGGTGCCCGGTGTCCCAGAGCCGCGCGACATGGCGCAGCCACAGGTAAGCGGACTCCACGTTCACCGCCATGCTGCCGACGCGCTGCTGCACGTACGGGTCGGTGACCTTGCCCTGCCGCGTCACGTACTCGACCGCGTACTCGTAGGCGGACTCCGCGGCGCCGAGGAAACTGGCCGCGTAGTGCGGGATGAACGCGGTCTGCCAGCCGTCCCGCAGGTACGCGCCGGGCGGCCCGATCACGTCGCCGTCCGGCAGGAACGTGTCGGTGAACCGCACCAGGTGACTGACCGTGGCGCGCATGCCGATCGGGTCCCACCACGACTCGTCCACGGTGACCGACGGCTGGTCCAGCCGGCAGGCGACCATGAACAGGGTGTCCGCTTCGGCGGCGTGCCGGGCGGCGCCCGGTCCGGCCGTGTTCACCAGGAGGATCGCCCACTGTGCTCCGGTCGCGCTGGTGGCGAATACCTTGTTGCCGTTGAGCACCCAGCCGCCGTCGGCCCGTTCCACCGTGGTGCCGAAGCGCTGCTGCTGGCCCGGTTTGGGCGCCTGCGGCTCGCCGCTCCACGCCACCCACTTCTCGCCGCCGGTCACCACGCCGTCGAACCACCGGCGTTTCTGCTCCTCGCTGCCCAGCGCGTCGATGAGCATCAGCGAGTTGGCGTGTCCCTCCCAGCAGCGGCCCAGCGACAGGTCGGCCTTGGCGAGTTCCTTGGTCATCAGCCAGAGGGTCAGCGCGTCACCGCACAGCGGCCCGACGCCCAGCCCGCCGTACTCCCGTGGCACCGTGGGCGCGAGCAGGTCGGCGGCGAACAGATCGGCGAAGTCCTCGGCGGGGAACCGCGCGGTGCGGTCGTAGTCGTCCGCCCGCGGCGCGCACGCGCGGGCGACCTCACCGGCTTTGCTGATCAGTTCCTTGCTCTCGGGTTTGAGGTCCAGCATCGACATCGTATCGACACCGCCGTTGGTCACGTCATCACCTCGGAATCCGTAGGAGTTCGATCAGCATGGACGATGGGTTCCTTTCGGTCATCACCGGCCGGCACTGCAAACGGGCGTTCCACGACCGGCCGGTGCCACGGGAAATCCTGGAACGCGTGCTCACCGCCGCGGGCAACGCGCCGTCGCCGCGCAACACCCAGTTCTGGCAGGTCGCCGTGGTGTCCGGGGAGGCCAGGGTCGAGCTGGCGAACCGGCTGCTGCGCGCGGCGGAGTCCGCCGAACGCTACGAACACGACTATGCCAACCGGCCGGAGCCCATGGGTGCGCCGGCCGAGCAGCGCGCCTTCGCCTGGGGCGCCGGATACTACGGCGCGCTGGGCATCCCCAGGGCCGACAAGGCCGGTCGCCAGGAGGTGGAACGCCGCAATCTCCGCTTTTACGGCGCACCGGTGGCCATGGTGTTCCACCTGCCGATGGCGGCCGTGCCCGGCACATTTCTGGAAATGGGGTTCTTCGTGCAGAACGTCATGCTCGGGCTGGTCGCGTCCGGCCTGGGCAGTTGCCCGCAGTACAGCGTCGCGCGCTACGCCGACGTCCTGCGCGACGCGCTCGGCCTCGGTCCGGATCGGCTCATCGTGTGCACGCTGTGCGTCGGTTACGTCGACGAGTCCGCTCCGGTCAACTCCTTCCGTCCGGAACGGATCCCGCTGGCGGACTACACACAGTGGTACGACCACGCCGCGGCCATGTCCGGCTCGGCCGACGTGTCGCTCGATCATGGTCGTCCCTTCGATCCACACAAGTCTAGGTAAATTCAGTTCGTCTTTGAAGACTCACCAGCCGTTGACGGAAGGGAATTTTGGCGGTAGGTTGGTCAGAGCCTTGTATTGTTGATCCGTCGCTATCGGACACGGATCAGGAGGTAGACCTCCATGGCGACAAACTCACGAATGCGCTTCCACTGGAGCCTTCCTCCCGTCGCCGCCACGAATCGACTTCGTGGCGTGAATTCCGGTCCGGTACCCGACCAGGCCGCCAATCTCCAGGGACAACTGGAGTTCTGCCGGCGGGCGGACACACTCGGCATCGACTCGATGCTGCTGCCGATCGGCTATCAACGGCCGGACCCGGTCACCCTGGCCGGAGTGTTCGGCGCCGCCACCGAGAACCTGCGGTTCATGGTGGCCGCGCGCAGCGGTGTGGTGTCCCCCACGTACTTCGTCCAGCAGATCAACACCGTCTCCGCGTTGACCAACGGCCGGGTTTCGGTGAACGCGGTGCTCGGCCATTCGTCGGCGGAGTTGCGCTACTACGGCGACTTCCTCGATCACGACGAACGCTACCGGCGCACCGACGAGTTCTGGACCATCTGCGACGCGCTCTGGCGCCGGGACTTTCCGGTCGACTTCGCCGGCGACTACCTGCGGGTGGAGGGTGCCACGATCAACAACCAGTTCGTGTCCCCGGAGCGGAGCAGTCCGGAGGTCTACTTCAGCGGCAGTTCCGAGCAGGCGACGCGAATCACCCTCGCCCACGGCGACAGCCTGCTGTGCATCGCGGAACCACCGGACGAACTGGCGAAGCGCGTCCAGCCGGCGCTCGACGGCGGCGTCGAGATCTCCATCGTGTGCACGCAACTGTCCCGTCCCACCCGGGACGAAGCGGTCCGCGCCGCGTACGACATCGCCAGGGAGGCGGCCGAGCGGAGCAAGAACGCGCGGCAGCACTTCCGGCGGGACAAGGTCGAGTCCGAGGGTTTCCAGCGGGCGTACGAGTTGAGCGAGCGGGACTCCCTGTGGACCACCCCGTACCTGTGGAGTGGCCTGGTGCCCTACATGGGGCCGCCGACCGTCGCCATGGTGGGCGGTCCGGACGAGATCGTCGACGCGATCTTCGAGTACCACGAGGTGGGCGTCAGCCAGTTCCTCTTCCAGGGCCGCCCCGACCTCGACACGCTGATCTTCTTCGGCGAGGAGATCCTGCCCCGGATCCGGCGGCGGGAGGACGCCTCGGCGACGTCGAACGGGCCCCCGACGGCATCGAGTGCCGGCAAGGACGGTGGCCATGGATGACATGCGGTTGCGCTTTCACTGGAGCCTGTCCGCGGTCGGCGACACGATGCGCCGCGGCAAGGCCCAGACCACGATGAGTGGTGCCTTCGACCTGGACACGCACGCGGCGTTCTGCCGGGAGGCCGAGCGGTGCGGCATCGACTCGCTGCTGATGGCGTTCGGGTTCACCCGGCCCGACCCGTTCACCTGGTCGGCCGCCCTCGGCTCGCGCACCGAGAAGATCAACTTCCTGACGGCGATCCGGTCCGGCGTCTGCTCGCCGACCCTGTTCGTCCAGCAGGTCAACACGCTGTCCGTGATCACCGGTGGGCGGGTGTACATCAACATCGTGGCCGGCCGGGCACCCGGCGAACACGCCTACTACGGCGACTTCCTCTCCCACGACGAGCGCTACGAGCGGACCGACGAGTTCTGGCGGATCTGCCACGCGCTGTGGCGGGGCGACGGTCCGGTGGACTTCACCGGACGGCACTACCGGGTCGAAGGAGCCAGGATCAACACGCCGTTCCTCTCGGCGGACCGCGACCGGCCCAGGATCTATCTCGGCGGCAACTCCGAACAGGCGATCCAGTTGGCCGTCCGGCACGCCGACTGCCTGCTCACCTTCCCCGACGCCCCGAAGGTGTTGGCCGAGCGGATCCGCCCGGTGCTCGACTCCGGCACGAAGGTCGGCCTGCTGGTGTCCATGATCGCGAAGCCGACCCGCGACGAGGCGCTCGACGCCGCCGCCGAACTGATCGCCAAGGCCGGCGACACCGCACGGGACGTGCACCGCAACGTCCGGGGCGGGACCGACTCCGTCGGCTTCAGGTCGATGTACCAGATGGCGGACAACGACTCGGCCTGGGTGACCCGCTACCTGTGGACCGGCGCGGTGCCCTACCTCGGCGCGCCCGCCATCTCCCTGGTCGGCTCGGCGGACGACATGGTGGAGGCGATCTTCGAGTACCGCGACGCCGGTGTCACCGAGTTCCTCTTCACCGGGTTCCCCGACCTGGAACAGATGCGGTTCTTCGCCGCGGAGGTGCTGCCCAGGGTGCGGGAGCGGGAACGCGAGTCGGCGTCCTCACCGACCGGCTGACCGCGGCCCGGCCTACTGAGGCAGTGGCGTGCCGAACCACTCGCGCACCTGGCGGGTCCGCCACAACCCACCCCGGTAGGTGCCGGCCGCGGAACTGCCGAAGATATCGGCGTAGCCGGGTGGCAGTTCGGGGCTGCCGCCGAAGGCCGCGTGCATCCGCAGCAGCAGCCTGCCCTGCCCCGGGGTGTCACCGCTGTAGGCCGTCCGGGCGTGCGCGATCGTCAGGTTGTTGACCAACTGGAGATCACCGGGCCGCAGCGGCATTTCCAGTCGCAGCTCGGGAATGCGGCCCACCTCGTCGACCGCGTCGACGGCCGCCGCCTGCTCGGCGGTGATCCTCGGCGCGTCCGTGAACTCCTGCGTCTGCTCGATGTGCCGGCGGTTGAAATAGGACGCGAAATGATCGCCGATCCGGCTGAACATGGGGAGCTCACGCCACCGCAGGTCGACCAACCCGTCCGAAGCCCGTTGCCGCGGCACGTGGATGGGCACCGGCCGGCACAACTCGGCCAGCAGTTCGGGGTGCCGTTCCAACATGACGTTGTAGACCGTCCTCGACGACACCGCGTAGCTCAGGCCGCCGGACACCGAAGGGCGGACGCACAGCAGGCCGACCAGGTCGGCGGCCCGGTCCACATGCGGCACCAGCGCGGTGGTGATCCCGATCCGCCCCGCGCCAGGGGCCGTGGCACCGGACTGGGCTTCCACCCGGACGATCAGCTTGTCGTCCAGCCGTTGCAGGACGGGTTGGCCCACCAGCATCATCAGGATCGCGTAGGCCGTCTCGATCAGCTTCTCGTCCTCGCGCACCGGGAACCCGGTGAGCATGACCAGTCCCGGTTCGCCGGCGAGCCTGCGCCGCAGTTCACCGGCGAGTTCACGGGTGCGCGCGGACACCTTCGGCCGCTGCTGGAACGGGTCAGCGCCGCGGATGCCCAGGTCGCCGGGCGCGAGATCGTTCGCGGCACGCAGCAGGTCGTCGTTCACCTCGGCGGGCAGCGGTAGCCGCCACGTCTCCGGATGCTTCGCCAGGTCCGCTCCGTACCACCCGCCGGGCACTGGTCCCATGGTCGTCTCTCCTTGTCATGACATGAGTGCGCCGAGCACCTTCGCCAGCGCGTCCGCGATGTCCTGGACATCACGGTGATCGCCGAGCAGCGTCCAGTGCGGAAGGTTGATGGCCCAGGCGCCAAGGCGTTCCGAGTGCGGGCACGCCTCGGCGAACCGGTGCACGTCCGCGTCCCGCGGGTACACGGGACCGTCCCAGAACGCGGGCAGCCGGTAGATGGGCGGGTTCATGAGGTTCACCGTGATCCCCTCCGCCCGCAGCGCCGCGACGATCGTGTCCCTGGACACGCCGTCGTGCGGTTCGCCGTCCAGTTCCAAGGCGGCCACGTAGTGCGGATCCACGGTGCACCGCGGATCGCGGCCCTGCGGTGTGACACCGGGAATCCGCGCCACCAGTTCGACCAGTTCCCGCCAGCGCTGGTCGCGCCGCCGGTTCTGTTCGGCCAGCCGGCCGAGTTGGGCACGCAGCACGGCCGCGGCGAACTCGCCCATCCGGTAGTTCGACGACGCGGTCAGGAAACGCGGCCCACCGTCATGCGCCCGGCCCAGGCAGTGCCTGGCGAACGCCTCCGGGTAGAGGTCGCCGTTCGGCAGCAGCAGCGCGCCACCCTCGCCGGCCGTCATCACCTTGCTCTGCATGAAACTGAAGGTGGCGATGGTGCCGAGAGCGCCGATCCCGTGTCCTTTCCACAGCGCGCCGTGGGCGTGCGCGGCATCCTGGACGACGGCGACACCGGACCGGTCGGCCCACCGGAGAATGCCGTCCATGTCGGCGATGTGGCCACTGAGGTGGACGACGACCACTGCCGTCACGCGATCGGTCCGCGCCTGCGCCAGCCGGTCCGGGTCGACGCAGAACGTGTGCGGATCGACGTCCACCGGAATCGGGACGGCACCGCACTGGCGCACCGCGTTGGACGTCGGAATCGGCGTCAGCGCCGGCACGAGCACGTGATCGCCGGGCCGGACGCCGGCCAGGTCGAGTGCGAGTTGGAGCGCGTGCGTTCCGTTGGTGACGGCCAGGGCGGCCGGCGCCTCGTGGAATTCGGCGAACTCCCGCTCGAAAGCGGTCACCTCAGTCGGCGACGGTTTGCGCCGACCGCCCCACATGCCGCTCTCCAGAACGCGCAGCAGGCCCTGTCGCTCGGTGTCGTCGTAGCTCGGCCATGCGGGGAACGGTTTGGTACGAACGGGTTTTCCACCGTTGACAGCGAGTTCGTGCACAGCGGTCCGGGTCATTTCCTCGCCACCTGATGACAGGGAGTTCGGTCGCCCAAGGATTCGACTCAGCCTATGGTGGTCATCCAGCCGTGTCAACGGTTCCGCGAATGGCGATCATTGTTCGACGCGGAATCCCGTCGGCACGAATCCGTGAATCTCCGGGCGTCATCGCCGGCGCAGCGGTTCACCCGGGTGGCGGTACGCTTCCTGGCTCGGAGCGTGTGTGGTCACCACACTACTCAGCCGCGGGGCGTGATCGCCTGGTTCCTGACGCGGCAAGAGTGTCCTGCGCATCGTCTGTCCATAGTGGATCGTGCTGCGGTTCGATGTGTATCCGCGGCAACCAGGCCAACCAGCGGGGCAGGTGCCAGTTCCGCCTGCCGAGGACGTACATGACCGCCGGCACGAGGATGAACCGGAGCAGGAACGCGTCCAGCGCCACGGCGACGGCGAAGCCGACGCCGATCTGCTGGAGGAGAATCTGGCCGCCGAGCGCGAACGAACTGAACACCGCGATCATGATGACCGCCGCGCCGGTGATGACGCCGCTGACCCGGCCCATGCCGTCGTGCACCGCGCGGTCGTTGTCGTGGTGGGTCAGCCATTCCTCCTGGATGCGGGTCAGCAGGAACACCTGGTAGTCGGTGGACAGTCCGAACACGATGGCGAACATCATCACCGGCAGGGCGAAGACGACCGGTCCGCTGGGCAGTCCGGTCCAGCCCTGCTGGAAGACGGCGACGACGACACCCAGGGCCGCGCCGATGGACAGCAGGTTCAGCACCGCTGCGGTGAGCGGGATGACCAGCGACCGGAACAGGACCAGCAACAGCACGAACCCGATCGCCAGGACCACCGCGATGAACGGCAGCAGCCGGCTGCCCAGCAGCGAACTGAGATCGATGAAGGCGGCCGTCGGCCCACCGACGTGCACGGTGACCGCGCTGCCCGCGGTGGCGCGGGGAATGATCGTGGCGCGCAGCCGGTGGACCAGGTCGGCGGTGGCCGCGGCCTGTGGTGAGGTGGTGGGAACGACCTGGACCACCGCGGCGGTGCCGGCCGGGCTGACCCGGGGCGGACTGACCGAGGCCACCCCGGGGTCGGCCGCGATGGTGGTCGCCAGGCGCGCGACGACGGCCGCGTCGGACGGCGTGGCGACGACTTCCAGCGGGCCGTTGAAGCCGGGACCGAAGCTGTCGGCGACCAGTTCGTAGGCCCGCCGGGTGGTGGTGCCGGCGGGGTCGCTGCCGGCGTCGGGACTGCCCAGGCGCAGGCCGAGTATCGGCAGGGCGAGCACCAGCATCACGACGAACACGACCGGCGCCGCCACCCACCGGCGGCGCCGCACCAGACCGGCCCAGGCCGCGAGCCGGGGCGAGATCGTCGCGGACCCGGCCGGGTGCCGGCTGGGCACGCGCAGGCTGTTCACCCGCCGGCCGAGCAGGGACAGCACGGCGGGCAGCAGGGTGAGCGCGGCGGCCATGGTGCAGAACACGTCGACCGCGGCGCCGACGGCGATGCCGTTGGTGATGCTGATGCCGAACAGCAGCAGCACCAGCAGGGCGAGCACCACGATCGTGCCGGCGAACAGCACGGCCCGCCCGGACGTGTTCACCGACCCGGCGGCCGCCTGTTCCGGGTCGCGGCCCTCGGCGAGCAGGGCCCGGAAGCGGGCGACGATGAACAGCGAGTAGTCGATCCCGACGCCCAGGGCGATCATCAACGCGATCGCCTCGGTGGCGGTGCCGACGTCCATGACGTGGGTGACGAGCCCGTTCACGCTGGTGCCGGCGCCGATGGCGACCAGCACGGTCACGATGGGCAGCAGCATGGCCGTCACGGAGCCGAACAGCACCAGCAGCACCACCACGGCCGCCGCCAGGCCGACGATCGTCAGCGGGCCGGGACCGGCCGATTCGACCTGTTCGATCGCCTGTCCGCCCAGTTCCACCCGCAACGTCGCGGTTCGCGCTGCCCGCGCCGTGTCGATCACGCCGGTGATCGCGGCCGGCGGCAGGTCGCTGGCCGGCGCGTCGAAGGTCACGGTGGCGAACGCCGTCGTGGCGTCGCGGGAGATCGCCCGGCTGTGCGGCGTGTACGGGCTGGCGACCTGGACGACATGGGGCAGTGCGGCGACCTTGGCCAGCGCCGGCCCCATCCGGTCGCGCACCGCCGGGTCGGTGACCGTGCCGGCGGTGGTGTGGAAGACGATCTGGTCCACGTCGCCGGATGCCGCCGGGAAGTCGCGCTGTGCGATGGCCTGGGCGGCCTGCGAGTCGGAGTCGGGGAAGGTGAAGTCGTTCTGGTAGGTGGCCCCGCCGGCCCACTGCGAGAGCCCGGCCAGCACGACGACCAGTGCCAGCCACCCGCCGATCACCCACGACCGGTGCCGTACTGACCATCGCGCGAAGGCGTCCATCGACTCTCCATCAGTGAACGGTACGTTCTCTGTCCGCGACGATAGGGCACCCCGACTAGTGAACGCAACGAACTCTATGTCGCCTTGCTAAGGTGCGTTAGAGAACGGTCCGGCCCAGGGAGGTAGGGATGGCTGCCGCCGCCGGAGCGGTCGACCACCGGAAAGGGCCGCGGCGCCGCGGTGAGGCGCTGTACTCGGCGATCTTCGACGCGACACTCGCCGAACTGGCCGAGGTCGGCTACTGGCGGCTGGCGATGGAACGGGTCGCGGCCCGCGCCCACGCGAGCAAGGCCTCGCTGTACAAGCGGTGGCCCAACCGGGCCGAACTGGTCATCGCGGCGCTGCACCACCAGGGCGGCGAACCCGATCCCGCGCCGGACACCGGCAGCCTGCGCGAGGACGTGCTGACCCTGCTGCGCAGGGGCGCCCAACGCCTGGACAGCCTGTTCGGCGAGGCCGCCCGCGGGTTGATGGCCGAGAACCTGACCAATCCCGAGCGCACCGCGAACCTGCGCGCCAACATGTTCACCGGCCGCAACAGGCTGATGCGGGAGATCCTGGAGCGCGCCGTGGCCCGCGGCGACATCCCCGAGGCCGCGATCAAGCCGCACCTGATCGAGTTCGCACCCGCGTTGGTGGACCACCACTTCCTCATCCACGGCGCGCCGATCCCGGACCACGTGCTCCGCCACATCGTCGACGACATCCTGCTGCCGGCACTCACCAACGCGACCGACCCGGCTGACCTGGAGTGACGAGGTAGCGAGCCCGTCCGTCAGCCCTTCGACCGATCCTGCCGGGAGTGCCTTCCGCAGCCGGGAAACCAAGTGCTGCAAGGCATTGGTCGCGTCAGAGGGCGGCCGTTCACCCCAGATCCAGTCCACAAGCGCGGCCTTGGCGACAGCGCGCCCAGACTCCATTGCGAGCGCCACCAACAACGCGCGCAAGCGAGCCCCCGGCACGTCGGCGAGAACGCCGTCGCCCGGCCCAGCCGGCACCAGCGCTACCTCAGCCACGGCGGACGGCGTGGACGAGTGCGACCCCGGAGGTTCCCACCATCGAGCAGAACACCAACGCCCACAGCAGCGCGCCGGCCCAGACCACGGCCAGCCCCAGTCCACTCAACCACGACACCCCAAGCGCGGCGCCCAGGGCGTGGGCGGCCACGCCGTACATGCCCACCGGGAACACGATGCTCCACATGTCCGGCGCGTACAGCAACGGCGGGCGCGCCTCCTCCCACCGCACGCTCTGCACGATCAGCGCGGGCACCGCCCAGGTGCCGAACGCCAGCAACACCACGGACAACCCGGCCACGATCGGGCCGACCGCGGTGGCCAGCGGCACGTGCGCCAGCCGCAGCACCTGCGCGCCGGCCAGCGCGCTGATCGCCGTCGCACCCATGAACACCCAGTACGACGGGCTCAACTGCCCGACACGCACCGGATACACGAACAACCGGCCCAGCACCAACCCGGCGATCGCCAAGTACAGCACCACCCCGACCGACCATCCGGCCACGGCCACCGGCGCCGACCACGCCGGTCCCCGCCCGGGCAACGCGGTCACCGCGACCACCACCGACTGCGTCGCGACCACCCACAGGAACCACGTGCCGTCCGCCCCGGCCAGCGCCGGCCGCGACCCGTGTCCGGCGATCAGCGCCAGGGGTAGGACGTAGCCCAGGACCAGCCACAGCACCGCGCCCACGGCCAGGAACACCAGTGCCACGTCGCGCCGATTGATCGTGGCCCACTGGTCGGCCACGACGTTGGCGCCAGCCGCGACCGTGAAGAAGCCGAACGAGCGCGACGGATTCAGTTCGTCGGCCACCATCCGGGAGCGATACCGCAGCAACCGCCACACCGTGGCCACCACCAGGGCCACGAACGCGCACACCGCGAAGGCGAACAAGGCGTTCCCGACGGTGCGCCAACCCTCCAGGCGCAGGCCGGCGGCGACGATCCCGGTGGCCATCACCAGCGCGCAGCACCCCGGCGTCAGATCCCGGACCCAGGCCGACATCCGCCCGGCAGTCACCCGCCCGGCACGGGTGTGCCACCGCACTCCCTCGTCGGATGTCGGCACCATGATCCTCCGGCGCCAGTATCCCGCTGATCGTCGGTCGGTGCCACGGCCGCGACCTCGTCACGAAGTCTGGTTGCCGGAGAAGCCTGGTTGTTCCTGGTTGGCGTATTCGGTGGCGGCGTCGGGCCGCTGGTTGAACCAGGCGCCGACCTCCGGTCGCGCCAGCAGCGTGATGACCGTGGCGGCCAGTCCGATGGCGACCACGCCGGTAGGGAGGCCGGACACCACGTTGATGACTCCGTTGATGATCGCGAGCATTTCGACGATGACGGCGAGGGGACGGGCCCAGGGGCGGCGTGACGTCACGAAGATCGCGGCGATCACCGCGACGACGAACACGATCGGGTTCTCGATCACTTCGAAGTGGCCGAGACCCGACAACTCCTGACCGTGCTCCTCGATGCTGGCGAGTTCGACGAACTGGAGCGCGAGCAGGAGGCCGGTCGCGGCCACCTGGATCCACAGGATGACCCGGGCGGTCCGTAGCGGCTTGGGTGGGCGGGTGTGGGGAGTCGCCGGCGGCTGGAACATGAGGATCTCCTTCGTGGCGGGGAACTGAACGGCTGCCGGGAGGTTAG
>DATEPR010000478.1:0-5973 GCA_035273045.1 Pseudonocardiaceae bacterium
CGCTGGGCGAGCCGGTCACCCTGCCGGTCGGCGCGGACGAACTCGGCCCACGGCCGGTGCCGGACGCGCTGCGGCTGCCGGTGCTGCTCGGGCCGAGGGACGACTGGTTCACCGACCCGGCCGCTCAACTGACCGCCGGCACCTGGGAGGTGTCGCCGGACAGCAACCGGATCGGGCTGCGGCTGGCCGGTCCGCCGCTGTGCCGGGCGGCCGCGTTCGAGGGCGTGGAACTGCCCAGCGAGCCGGTGGTGACCGGGGCGGTGCAGGTGCCGGCGAACGGCCGGCCCGTGGTGTTCCTGGCCGACCACCCGACCACCGGCGGCTACCCGGTGATCGGCGTGGTGCCGGCGACCGAGCTGCCGGCGCTGGCGCAGGCCAGGCCAGGCACGACCGTGACGTTCTGGGCTCAGTACTCCGACTCGTAGAGCGCGAGCAGTTCGGCGTGCAGGGCGGTGGAGTCGCGCAGCGGCTCGCCGTCCAGCGTGTGCACGCGGGTGATCTTGCGCGCCGACGACGCGAACAGGACCGCGTCCGCCTCGGTCAGTTCGGCCACCCGCACCGGCTCGACCTTGGTCGACCAGCCGGCCCGCTCGGCGGCGCGGAACAGCGCGTGCTGCGTGGTGCCGGGCAGGATGCCCATCGTGGTCGGCGGGGTACGCAGGGTGCGGCCCGCCACGACGACCACGGCCGACGTCGGCCCTTCCAGGACGCGCTCACCGGCCTCGGTGAAGATCACCTCGTCCGCGCCGCGGCGGGCGGCCTCCCGCAAAGCGGCCATGTTCACCGCGTAGGACAACGACTTCGCGCCCAGCAGCAGCCACGGCGCGCGTTCGGCGACACCCGGCTCGATGCCGCGTTCCAGCGTGATCACGGAGATGCCCTCGACACGCTGGCGCAGCGCCTTGGCCGGGATCTCCATGCCCAGCGCGAACCCGGTCGGCGTGCCGTCGCCACCGTCGATTCCCCTGGTGTAGACCAGTTTCAGCGCGATGTCACCGCCGGGCCAGCGGTCGATCACGGCGTCGACGCAGCGCGTCCAGGCGTCCCGGTCCGGCGCCGGCAGGTCGAGCATGGCCGCCGACCGGGCCATCCGGTCCAGGTGCGGACCCAGCTCCCTCGGCTTGCCGTCCACCACCAGGACCGTCTCGAAGATGCCGTCGCCGCGCATCAGGCCGAGATCGTCCACCCGCAGGTGGGGCTGTTCCGGGTCGGCCACGGTGCCGTCGAGCATGACCAGTACGCGCATGGGGCCGAGCCTACTCACGGCGGCTAAGGTCCTATTTCAAAAGCCCTCCGTCCTCAGTTGCCCCCGGCCCTGGACATCCCCGCTTCTCGGCCAGGCTTTTGAAATAGGACCTAGACTGAAATCGTGGTCGACGACGGCGCTGAGGTGGCGCTGCGCAGGACGCTGCACGAGCGTGGCCTGCGCATGACGCCGCAGCGCCAACTGGTGCTGGACGCGGTGCGCGACCTGCACCACGCCACGCCGGAACAGGTCTGCCAGCGGGTGCGGCAGACCACGCCGACGGTCAACATCACCACCATCTACCGGGCGCTGGACCTGTTGGAGGGCCTGGGTCTGGTCCGGCACACGCATCTGGGGCACGGCGCGCCGATGTACTCGGCCGAGGCGCACGAGCACCTGCACCTGGTGTGCCACCGGTGCGGCCGGGTCATGGAGCAGCCGACCGGGCTGCTGTCCGACGTGGCGGACCGGCTGCGCGCCGAGTGCGGTTTCGCGCTGGACCCGAACCACCTGGCGCTGTCCGGCACGTGCGGGCAGTGCCTCACCGAGGAGGACACATGATCGAGTCGCCGCTGCTGGCCACTCCTGGTGCCGTCGCCGTGCAGGACGCCGAGTCGCCGGACGCCGGGACCGCGTGGCACTACGGCGACCCGTTCGCCGAGCAGCGGGCGGCGGTGCGGTCGGTGGCCGTGGTTGACCGGTCGGCCAGGGGTGTCATCGCGGTGCCCGGCGCGGACCGGCTGACCTGGCTGCACGCCCTGACCTCGCAGCACTTCACCGAACTGCCCGGCCTGGCCGGCACCGAGGCCCTGGTGCTGGACGCGCACGGGCACGTCGAGGACCACGTCATCGCCGGTCACGCCGGCGGCACGGTGTGGCTGGACGGCGAGGGCTTCCGGACCGCGCCGCTGCTGGACTACCTGAGCAGGATGGTCTTCTGGTCCGCCGTCGAACCCCGCGACGCCACCGCCGAGCTGGCCGTGCTCACCGTGATCGGGCCGAACGCCGACGAACTGCTGCGCGGCCTGGGCATCGAGGTGCCGGCGGTGGACTACCGGCTCACCGCGCTGGACGGCGGTTTCGCCCGGCGGATGCCGTGGCCCAACCGGCACTCCGTGGACCTGGTCGTCCCCAGGACCACGCTGGCCGACCACTGGCGGCGGCTCACCGACGCGGGCGCGCGGCCGGCCGGCAGTTGGGCGTTCGACGCGCTCCGGGTCGAGGCGCTGCGGCCCAGGCTGGGCGTGGACACCGACGACCGCACCATCCCGCACGAGGTCAACTGGCTCGCGCCGGCCGTGCACCTGGACAAGGGCTGCTACCGGGGTCAGGAGACGGTGGCGAAGGTGGCCAACATCGGCCGGCCGCCGCGGCGGATGGTGCTGCTGCACCTGGACGGCTCGCCCGAGGTGCTGCCGGTGACCGGTGAGCCGGTGCGGCTGGGTGACAAGGTGGTCGGCCGGGTCGGGTCCGTGGCCCGCCACCACGAGCTCGGGCCGATCGCGCTGGCGCTGCTCAAGCGGTCCATGCCGACCGACGCCGAACTGCTGGCCGGCGCCGACGACCACGTCGTGCAGGCGGCCGTCGACCCGGACTCGATGGCGCCGGACCTGCCGGCGCCGGGCCGGGACGCGATCGCCAGGCTGCGGGCCTGACTGTGCCAGGATCGCCGGCATGGCCGCGCTGACCGGAACACTCATCACCGTCGCCCCCACCGGGGCCGAGCACGCCAAGGCGGACGTGCCGAACCTGCCGGTCACCCTGGCCGAACTGGTCAGCACGGCCGAGGACTGCGAACGGGTCGGCGCGGCCATGATCCACGTGCACATCAGGGGCGCGGACACGAAACCGACGCTGGACCTCGGGCTGCTCACCGAGACGGTCGCGGCGCTGCGCGAGCGCACCAATCTGATCGTGCAGCTGTCCACCGGCGGGGCGGTCACCGATCCGGAGGCGGACCGGCTACGTGTGCTGGACGCCCTGCCGGACTCGGCGTCGTGCACCATGGGCACGGTCAACTTCGGTGACGACGTGTTCCTCAACCGCTGGGAGTTCATCGTCGAGCTGCACCGGCGGATGCGGGACCGGGGCATCGTGCCGGAGTACGAGATCTTCGACATCGGCCAGCTCGCCAGCCTGCACCGGCTGCTGGACCAGCACGGCCTGCCGGCCGGCGGGCACGTGCACGTCGACCTGGTGATGGGCGTGCCCGGCGGGATGCCCGGCGACACGGAGACGCTGGTGGCGGCGGTGCGGGCACTGCCCGACGGTGCCACGTTCTCCGCGACCGGGATCGGCCGCACCCACCTGCCGGTGCTGCTGGCGTCCCTGTCCGCCGGCGGCCACCTGCGGGTCGGCATGGAGGACACGATCACGTACGCCAAGGGCGAACGAGTCAAGAACAACGCCCAGCTGGTGGCCAGGGCCACCGGGCTGGCCAAGGTCGCGCAGCGGCCCCCGATGCGGCCCGACGAGGTGCGCTCCCTGCTGGGGATACGGCCGAACGGCTGACCCCCGATGGTTGAGAAGCGACAACAAGTGCCGGCCCGGGTGTTGGCGGGAGACCGTCGCGTACCGCAGGATGGTGGGGTGATCGAGGTCCGTCCGGGTGGCCGCCGTCGCATCGACCGTGTGCTCGATCCGGCGTTCACCGAAGGAGTCGCCGACCGGCCGCTCGCCGACGTGCGCGAACTGCGCAACGAGGCGGCGCAGGAGGAGACCGACCTCTCCTATCTGCGCCGGCTGCTGCACGCGCGGATCGACATCGTGAAGGCCGAGCAGCAACGCAGGGCCAGCGGTGACGACACGTCGGTGGTCGAGCGCCTGGCCACGATCCTGGCCGCGAACGCGCTGGGACCGGCCGCCGGTTCCGGCCGGCACAGCACGCTGGAGCCGTCCCGGGCCGAGGCGCACCGGCGGCACGTCGAGGCGCTGGTGTCCGATGTCGACCTGTCCGACGTGGGCTCGTTGACCGACGCGCAGCTCGATCACGCACTGCGCACGTACTCCGACGAGGAGTCGTCGGTGTCCTGGCGGCGCAAGCAGGTGCAGAAGGTGATGGACCTGCTGAACGAGGAGATCGCCGGCCGCTACCGGCAGGGCAGGGCGTCGGTGGACGAGTTGCTCGCCGCCCAGCGCACGCCGCCGACCTCGGACGGATAGGTCGCTTCGCTCTGGCCCTCCCGCGTCGCTGGCGCGACAGGGCCGGCCCTAGTTGAACCGCTCCTTCGCGGCGAGGCGGGACCAGAACTCGCGGACCTTGAGGAAGTGCGTGTTCACCGCGTCCGCGTCGTCCTCCTCCATCGCCTTCAGGATCGCCCACACGTCCTGGGCGGACGTGTCCTCCAGCAGTTCGTCGTCGGTCATCAGCCCGACCAGCCCGCCGTAGTCCAGTTCGACCGCGGAGTGCGGGTGGAAGCGCTCCAGCCAGCGGCCGGTCTCCCGCAGCACGGCCGCCGGGCCGTCCTCGCCGATCGCGTCCCTGGTCACGGCGTAGGCCCGCGCGATGCGCCGCCGGGCGTCGGCCATGGCGCACCGCCAGTACACCTCCCGGACCACCTGGTCCCCGTTGGACAGCAGTACGTGCCGGTCGTCCGGGTCGACGATGGCGAACCACGGCAGCGGGACCGACCAGGTGGCCGAGATGACGTGCGGCGACGCGCCGGTCTCGGCGGAGATGACCTCGGCGGCGTGGATCCTGGCCCGGTCCACGTCATCCTGCAGCGCCTCGGTCCGCAGCGCGCCGGCCGCGGTGGACAGGAAGCCGGCCAGCGCGGCGGCCGCCCGAGGGCGCAGGTCGAGGGGGCAGACCAGCGGGCCGGGGCCGACGGTGGCGCTCTCGTTGGTCGGCACCTCGGCGGGTTGCAGCACCAGGACGTCCAGCGCCAGGTTGGGCGCGACCCGGCCGTCGGCCAGTTCGCCGGGCAGCAGCCGGGACGGCTTGGCCAGTTGTGACCTAAGCCACAGTTGTTGTTCCCGTTCGCCCACGGCGGAACGGGTCAGCACATGGGACTCCAGACGCGAGCGGAGCCGGTCGGCCAGCGGGGCGGCAAACGCCGACAGCGGCTCGTACACCCGCAGGTAGCCGACGAACGGTCGAGGCACCCAGGCATCGTGTCATGCCCACGACGGACGTGTACGTCACGTCGCCACACCCCGTGCCACGTCGCACCGAACCCCATCGGCACGGTACGGTAGTTACCAGGAAACAGTTGTCGAGATAGCGGGGCCGCCGTTCCCCCGGCCGCCCCGTCTCCGCGTATGAGGGGGTCGAGCCAATGGGGCGCGGCCGACAGAAGGCCAAGCAGACAAAGGTGGCCCGGGAGCTCAAATACCACACTCCCAACATGGACGTCGACGCCCTGCGGCGGGAGCTGTCGGGCGACTCCAGGAACGGTAGGTCCGAGCAGGACCTGTCCGAGGACTCGGACAACGACGACTACGGCGACTACCGGCGCTGACGCGCGTTGGGTGAAGGGTTGAGCCGGCCGGACGGACCGGCCAACCCTTCTACCGCGTCAGCAGGTCGTCCTTTCCCTGGCTGGCGCGGGTAGGCGCAGGTCAGGGCGATCGGGTCGATGGCCAGCCCAGGACCGCACATCCGCACCGAGCGGATGTCCCGGCGTGCCCCGGGGCGGTGCGCGAGGTTGCCGGTGTGGTGCGGCAGGACCACCGCGACCGGGCGGGTGCCGGTAAGTCCGACCATCGCTTCGACGACGACAACGACG
>DATEPR010000479.1:0-4102 GCA_035273045.1 Pseudonocardiaceae bacterium
CGCAGCGCGTCGGCGAGCTGCGCGCGCAGGCTCGGTGCCGCGGCGGGGCGATCCGGGACGCGCTCCGGCGCACGTGCGGCAGGTGCTGTCGCCGCCACCGTGTCACCTCGCTCGTCGTCCGGCCCCTCACTGCCAGTGTGACCAGCGGGGAATGCCGTCACAAGGGCCAATCGTCGGGGTACCACGGGCAGAACAGTTTTTCAGTTCAACACGGTGGACAGAACAGACTGTACGGTTTGCGGTCGCTCGCTTCCGTGGCGTCCTCGACCGGACGTACCGTTTTTCGCGGGCCACGACTCGACTCCCCGGTGGACCGCCATCCCGGGAACGGCAGGTCGAACCCCCGGTGACTCCCCTGCGGCCGGGGTTGCGGCGCGACCGCCGACCCACTGAAGGGGGAGCGCCCCCGCATTGGGCTCACGATGTGGGGGCGCCCCCGCCAACCACCCGCGCGGTACGCGCAAGACGCGCTTCCCGGCGTACGCGCGACGCCACCACCAGGCAGTACCGTCGAATCGTGCGCGGCGTGCGGATCATCCGGCCGACGGTGGTGGACATCGCAGTCACCGTCGGCGTTCTCGTGGTGGTCGTCGCCGGCACGGCGGGCGCCACCCGCTGGCACGCGGCCGCGGCCGGTGCCGCCCTGGGTCCCGGTGCCGTCGTGTGGCTGGTGGCGTGCGCACTGCCGTTGCTGTTGCGCCGGTCCGCGCCGCTGGCCGTCACCGCGGTCACGGCCGCGCTGACGATCGGCTACTACGCCTCCGGCCTGCCCGGCGGCCCGGCGATCGTGGCGCCGACGGTCGCGCTGGTCACCCTGGCCTACCTGCGTGGCCCGGTGGTCGCCGGCGTCGCCGGTGGCGTCGTCGCGGTCGCGGTCATCATCGAGGTACTGCTCAAGGGCGACGCCGCCGGCACGCTCGACCCGCGCCTGCTCGGTTTCGTGCTGTGGGTGACGGTCGCCGTCTCGCTCGGGACGGTCGGCCGGCTGCGGCGGGCGGCCGTCGTGTCGGCCGAGGAACGGGTCGCCGAGGCAAACCGGCTGCGCATCGAGGAGCAACGGCTGCGGATCGCCCGCGAGGTGCACGACGTCGTCGCGCACAGCCTCGCCATGATCAACGTGCAGGCCGGGGTCGCCGCGCACGTGGCCGACCGCAGGCCGGAGGAGGCCAAGGCGGCGCTGCTGGCCATCAAGGACGCCAGCCGTGCCGCGCTCACCGACCTGCGGGCCACGCTCGGCGTGCTGCGCTCCGGTGACGAGCGGACGCCGACCCCGGGCCTCGGCCGGCTGCCCGATCTGGTGGCGACCGCGTCCGGCGCCGGGATCACGGTGGTCACCGAGGGCGACGCGGGACCGCTGCCCGCGCCGGTGGACGTGGCCGCGTACCGGATCCTGCAGGAGTGCCTGACCAACGTGGTCCGGCACGCGCCGTCGGCGGACACCGTCACCGTCCGGCTGGACCGGACCGAGGATGATCTGGAGATCACCGTGTCGGACAACGGAAAGGCGATCCGGCCGGTGAACAACGGCGGCAGCGGCCTGCGCGGCATGGCGGAACGGGCGAACGCGCTCGGCGGTGACGTGGCCGCCGGTCCGGTGGCGTCGGGCGGATTCCAGGTGCGGGCGAGGTTGCCGCTGACCGGGGGTGGACGATGACGGTTCGGGTGGTGCTGGCCGACGACCAGGCGTTGGTGCGGGCCGGTTTCCGCGTCCTGCTGGACACCGAGGACGGCTTCGAGGTGGTCGGCGAGGCGGCCGACGGAGCCGAGGCCGTCGCCGCGGCGCGGGCCGGTCACCCGGACGTGGTGGTGATGGACATCCGGATGCCGGGCACCGACGGACTCGCCGCGACCAGGCAGATCACCGCCGACCCGACGCTGGCCGACGTGAAGGTGCTCGTCCTGACCACGTTCGACCTGGACGAGTACGTCTTCGAGGCACTGCGCTCGGGCGCGGCCGGCTTCCTGCTCAAGGACACCGAACCGGTGGAACTGCTGCGCGCGCTGCGCGTGGTGGCCGCCGGTGAGGCACTGCTCGCGCCGACCGTCACCAAGCGGCTGATCAGCGAGTTCGTCTCCCGTCCCGAGCACCGCAGGCCGGCGCCGGACACGCTGGGCGAACTGACCGAACGGGAACGGGAGGTGCTCGCGCTGGTGGCCGGCGGCATGTCCAACGACGAGATCGCCGCCCACCTGGTGATCAGCCCGGCCACCGCGCGGACCCACGTCAGCCGGATCATCACCAAGCTGGGCGCCCGCGACCGCGCCCAACTCGTCGTCCTCGCCTACGAGTCCGGCCTGGTCACCCCGCACCGGCGCTGAACCGGCCCGGTCAGCGGCCGCTCCGCCCGCCGAGCCGGACCACGAGCCGCACCCCGAACACGGTGGCCGCCGCGACCAGCACCACGACCTGTACCCACATGGGTTCAGTCCTTCCGCCGTCTACTCCCACAGACGCCCGACCACACCCGCCGGTTGCCGGGACGACCTTCCGTGAGGTCGGCGCTTCGCGCCGGCATGACGTTTCCCGGCCGTAGAGTGGGTTTATGGCCTGGTTGCGCCGCAGGACCCTGACGTTGGTGAGCCCGGAGCGCGCGCTGCGCGGGCGTGCGACGCCGATGGACGTGCCGACGTACCACGACGTGTACCGGGAGCGGCGCATCGTGCCACCGTTCCCGGAGCACCTGGCGACGGCGGTGTTCGGGATGGGCTGTTTCTGGGGCGCGGAACGGGTGTTCTGGCAGACGCCCGGCGTGTGGTCCACGGCGGTGGGATACGCGGGCGGATTCACGCCCAATCCGCGGTACGAGGAGGTCTGCACCGGCCGCACCGGCCACGCCGAGGTGGTGCTCGCCGTGTTCGACCCGGCCCAGGTCACGTACGCCGACCTGCTGCGCCGCTTCTGGGAGAACCACGATCCCACCCAGGGCATGCGCCAGGGCCACGACGTCGGCACCCAGTACCGATCGGCGATCTACCTCACCGACACCACCCAACGCACCCCGGCCGAAACCAGCCGAGCGGCCTACCAACAGTCCCTCAGCCAGGCCCGCCGCGGCACGATCACCACGGAGATAGCCCCGCTGGAAGCCTTCTGCTACGCCGAGGACTACCACCAGCAGTACCTCCACAAGAACCCCAGCGGCTACTGCGGCCTCGGCGGCACCGGCATCACCTGCCCGGTGGTCCCAACCGGCGAGGCACAGACGGCCGACTGAGCACGGTCGGCGATCCGACCGGTTCGTTGCCTGCCGGTATGTGACCTGGCCATTAGGGTCGGGCTGTGCGGGACCTCGGCGAGCCGGTGGGGGCTGGCGGGCCGGTCGTGGTGGCCCGGCGGTATCTGCGGCGGCGCCTCGTGGTCGATCTCGTCCTGCTCGGTGTCGCCGCCCTCCTGCTCGGCGCGGGCGTCGGTGGGTTCGTCTTCCTGGGTGTCCAGTCGGGGCGGCTGGCGCACGACGGGGTGGTCGCCACCGCGACCGCCATCGAAGTGGACAACTACACCCGCCGTTTCCAGTTCGACGCCCACGTCGTCGTCACGTTCCGGGTGGCCGGCGAGGTGGTCGAGGCCCGCTGCTACACGGGTCCCGGCGACCAGTTCGTGGTCGGCCAGCCCGTGGTGGTCGTGTACGACCCGGACGATCCGACGACCGCCCAACTGGCCGGTGATCCACAGCTCGGGCCGGCCGGCGTGGCGTTTCTCGGCCTGGTCGTTCTGGGCATCCTGGTCGCCCTGCCCGGCGCGTACGGCGTGTGGACCCGGCGCGGGGCCGGGAAGGCGCTCGGCGGGTCGGGCCGGGAGATGACGGCGAGGCGCGCCGGGCGGCGGACCGCGTTGGGCGACGAACTGACCGTCCGCCTGCACGGCCGGCGGCCGGACGGGCCGGTGACGGTGTTCGGCGACCGGACGATCGTGGCGGTCGGGCGCGATCACGTGGCCGTGGGCCGGAGATAAGAGAGCGGACGACGGGACTCGAACCCGCGACCCTCACCTTGGCAAGGTGATGCGCTACCAACTGCGCTACGTCCGCATTGCCATCCGGTACACCCGGTGACGGATGGAAACTTTAGCCTAGCCCTCCACCCCATGCCAAACCGGTTACCC
>DATEPR010000480.1:0-5194 GCA_035273045.1 Pseudonocardiaceae bacterium
TCGCCGAGGCCGAGGGCAGGCGGTGCATGGGGGAGCTGCTGGCCGAGTCGGACGCGACGGCCGTGGTCGCAGCCAACGACACGCTCGCCGTCGGCTGCCTGGACGCGCTGCGCGACGCCGGCCGGACCTGCCCGGACGACATGTCGGTGACCGGGTTCAACGACATCCTGTTCATGGACAAGCTGGCCCCGCCGCTGACCACCGTGCGCATCCCGCACACCGAGATGGGCGTTGAGGCGGCCCGGATCCTGCTCGACCAACTGCTGGGCCGGACCACCGCCACCAAGCACGCCGTGCTGCCGATCGAGCTGATCGTCCGCCAGTCCACCGCGGTGCCGGCACGCTGAGCGACGGCCTCGCGCGGCCTACCAAAGATATCGTTGACAGTCCTTCCGTCGCTGGTTACGTTCCCGGACAGCGAACGATTGCAGGATGCCTTCACCGGAGGGGGCGAGCGATGACCGACCAGTTGTCGTCCTCGTCCGGGTTGACGGTCCTGTCCCAACACGACCTGGGTGGCCGGCCCGACGGGATGCAGGTCGTGCGCGAGGGCGACTTCCTCTACGTCGGCCACACCGGGACCACCGGCGCCGGCACCAGCATCCTGGACGTGAGCGACCCCGCCGAGCCGAAACTGGCCGAGCAGTGGCCGGCACCGCCCAACTCGCACACCCACAAGGTCCAGGTCGCCGACGGGCTGTTGCTGGTCAACCACGAGAAGTTCCCGTACCGGAAGCCGCCGGCCGGACCGGTGTCCGCCGGGCTGGCGATCTACCGGCTGACCGACCCGGCCCACCCGGAACAGGTCGGCTTCTGGCCCAGTGGCGGGTCCGGTGTGCACCGTGTCGTGTGGACCGGCGGCCGGTACGTCCACCTGTCGGCGACCCCCGACGGCTACCGGGACCGGATCTGGCTGGTGCTGGACATCAGCGACCCGGCGGCGCCGGTCGAGGTGGGCCGCTGGTCGTGGCCTGGCCAGCGGATCGGCGAGGAACCGACCTGGCCGGCCGGAAAGCGTTACGCGGCACACCATGCGCTGATCGACGGCACGCGGGCGTATCTCGGTTTCGACGACGGCGGCATGGTCGTGCTGGACGTGTCGGACCTGGCCAACCCCACCATGCTCACCCGGCTGGAGTGGGGTGGCGGCGCGACGCACACGTGCCTGCCGCTGCCCGGCCGCGGCCTGGTGGTGGTCACCGACGAGCAGCAGCACGACGGGCCGGACGCGCCGGAACGCACGATCCGGATCGTGGACGTGTCCGGCGAGCCGGCCGTGCTGGCGAAGGTGCCGGCGCCGGCCGGTGACTTCGCCCGGCTGCCGCTGCGGTTCGGCGCGCACAACCTGCACGAGAACCGCGCCGGGTCCTACCGCAGCGAGCGGATCGTGTTCGCCACCTACTTCAGCGCCGGCGTGCGGGTCTACGACCTGACCGACCCCGAGGCCCCTGCGGAGATCGCGCACTGGGTCGGTGCCGCGCCACCCGGCCAGCCGGTCTCCCAGGCCAACGACCTGTGGGTGCAGGAGGACGGCCTGGTGTGGGTCACCGACCGGATCGGCGGCGGCCTGACCGCGCTGCGCCCGGACCCGGCGCTGCGGGACCGGATCGACGAGGCGCGAGCGGCATGACGACCGGCGGCACCACCACAGTGATGACCAGGCACCGCCTGCGGGTGTGGGCCGGCTACGTCGGTGGTGTCGTGCTGGGCGCGGTCGCCTGGCAGGTCATCGGCATGCGGACCGGCAGCGAGACGTTCGTGCCGATCACCGCGACGATCAGCAGGCTGGGCCAGCTCATCGGGGACGGCACGCTCCCGGCCGCGCTGTGGACGTCGTTCCGGTCGTACCTGGTCGGCATGGCGATCGCCCTGGTGCTGGGCACGTTCGTCGGCCTGCTGCTGGCGCGGCGGCGGCTGCTGCGCACCGCGTTCGAGCCGTACGTCGTCGCCCTGTACGCCACGCCGATGGTGGGCCTGATCCCGTTCCTGCTGGCGCTGCTCGGTTTCGGCTTCTGGCCGAAGGTCGTCGTGATCGTGCTGTTCGCGTTCTTCCCCGTGCTGCTGAACACGCAGCGCGGCGCGCAGAGCATCGAACCGGAACTGCTGGACGTGGCCCGCTGCTACCGGTCGTCCGAGTGGGACGTGTGGCGCCACGTCATCATCCCGTACACGCTGCCGTTCACCATGACCGGCGTGCGGCAGTCGCTGGCCCGCGGCCTGGTCGGCATGATCGCGTCGGACTTCTTCCTCAGCTCGGACGGCCTGGGCAGCCTGCTCGTCACGTCGTCGCAGCGGTTCGACACCGCGGAGATGCTGGCGGTGACGCTGACCATCACGGTGATCGGCCTGATCCTGATGGCGATCGGCCGGCTCGCCGAGTCGTACTTCGCGCGCTGGCGGGTGGGCGGATGACGGCCAAAGTCGTGGCGACGCTGACCGACGAGCCGAGGCCCACCGTCTCGGCCACCTCGCCGGCGGCGGACGCGGCCGGCTCGCGCACCCGCCGCGTCCTGGGGTCGACCGGGCTGCGGATCGTCGCCGGCGTGGTGCTGCTGGCGATCTGGCAGTTCGGCGTCACCCTGTTCGCGCCCGGCTACATCGCCACCCCGCTGAACACGGTGCGCCGCATCCCGGCGGTGCTCGCCGACCCGGCGTTCGGCGCCGACGTGCAGACCACACTCCTGGCGATCGTCGAGGGGCTCGCCATCTCCGTGGTCATCGGCACGGTGGTGGGCCTGGTGATGGGCCGGCTGCCGGACGTCAACCGGGTGCTGGGCATGTATGTCGGCACCTTCTACGCGATGCCGCTGATCGCGGTGGCGCCGCTGCTGACCGTGTGGTTCGGCTACAGCCCGACCGCCCGGCTGGCCATGGTGGTGCTGGAGGCGGTGCTGCCGATCGTCTACAACGTCGCCGAGGGCGCCCGGCTGGTGCCGACGCAGTTCCTCGACGTGACCAGGATCCACCACGCGCCGTGGTGGCGGGTGTGGGGCGGGGTGGTGCTGCCCAACGCACTGCCCTACATCCTGGCCGGGCTCGACCTGGCGATCGGCAGGGCGCTGATCGGCGCCGTGGTCGCCGAGTTCGTCACGGCGATCCCCGGTCTGGGCTACTACCTGCTGTTCAACGTCCGCTCGTTCCACGAGAACGAGGCGATGGTGGCGCTGTTGGTGCTCGTGGCGTTCGCGCTGGTGCTGCGGGCACTGATCAATCTCGCGATTTCCCGCGGGTTCCGCTGGTATCGACCCGCATAGGAGGCCGGTGTGACGAGTGGCGGTGACACGAAGATCCACGTGGACGGCCTGGAGAAGCGATTCGGCGACCGGGTCGTGTTCTCCGGTGTCACCTTCGAGGTGCACGAGGGTGAGGTCGTCTCGATCGTCGGCCCGTCCGGGTGCGGCAAGACGACGCTGCTGCGGTGTGCCGTCGGGCTGGCCAGGCCCAGCGCCGGCGAGGTCCGGATCGGCGGCGAGACCGTGGTCGACCCGCCCGAGGGCGTCGCCATGGTGTTCCAGCACTTCGGCCTGTTCCCGTGGAAGACGGTCGCCGCGAACGTCGCCTATGGACTGACCGTGCGCGGCATGGCCAAGCGTGAGGCGGCACCCAAGGTCGCGGCCCTGATCAAGCTGGTCGGGCTGGAGGGTTTCGAGAAGTCCTACCCCTACCAGTTGTCCGGCGGCATGCAGCAGCGTGCCGGCCTGGCCCGCGCGCTGGCGATCGAGCCGAGCGTGCTGGTCATGGACGAGCCGTTCGCCGCGTTGGACGCGCAGACCAGGGACGTGCTCCAGTTGGAGCTGCTGCGGATCTGGGAGACGCGGCCGGCCGCGGCGATGATGTTCGTGACGCACTCGATCGAGGAAGCCGTGCTGATGGGCGACCGAATCGTGATCCTGCGCGGCCGCCCGAGCGGCATCTTCGACATCGTTGACGTCGGCATCCCGCGGCCCCGCGACCGGTCCGCGGTGGACTCCGAACGGTTCCGCGTGGTGCGCGACTACGTGTGGCGTGCCGTCATGCAGGACGCCGAACTCACCACGGCCGAACGGCCCGCCGACACCGACGCGATCCGCGTCACCCACTGACCCACGTCACGGAGGAAGCGAACATGGCACGACTGTCGGTCTCCCGGCGCATCGCCGCGTCGGTGACGGCCACTCTCCTGGCAGCCATCGCACTGGCCGGCTGCGGCTCGTCGAACTCGTCCGGCGGAGGCGGATCGAACAGTTCGCTTCCCTCGATCACGCTCGGCTCGCCGGGCATCCCTCCGGTGATCTCCGGCGTGTTGCCCTACATCGCCGACAAGCAGGGCTTCTACAAGAAGTACGGCGTGAACGTCACGGTCAAGAGCTTCCAGACCGGCGCCGACGCCACCCGGGCGGTCGCGGCCGGCCAGATCGACATGGCGATCATGCCGCCGGCCCAGTTGCTGGAACTGGCCTCGCAGGGCACACCGCTGGTGGCGGTCCAGGGCCAGGAGTTCCCGGACTGGGTCGTGGTGTCCACGGACCCGAGCGTCAACTCCTGCCAGGCGCTGAAGGGCAGGACCATCGGCGTGGACGCGATCAGCGGCATCCGGTACATCGCGCTGCTGCAGATGCTCAAGACGTGCGGCCTGAGCATCAACGACGTGCACCCGCTGGCCTTCCCCGGCAACGCCAACCCGCAGGCCCTGGTCGCGGGCCAGCTGAAGGTGTCCGTGCTGCACCTGAACGAGTACGTCGACGTCCAGGAGCAGGGCAAGAAGCTGACGACGGCGGTCAAGATGTCGCAGGCGGTGCCGGACACGATGTACGAGATGTACGGCACGACCAAGTCGAACCTGGCCAAGAACCGGCAGGCGTACGTGAAGTTCGTCGCCGCGCAGATCGCCACGATCAACTGGATGAACGACCCGAAGAACGCCGACCAGGTCGCCCAACTGGCCACGGTGGTCGGTGACACGAAGGCGTCGCTGCTCAAGTCGATGGCCCAGTATCGGGCGCTGAACTTCTGGTCCGCCACGGACCCGGCGCTGCCGCGGAAGAACATCGACAACACGATCCGGGCGCAGGTCGCCGCCGGGAACGTGAAGGCGGACAAGGCACCGACCTACAACCAGATCGTCGACCTGAGCGTTTACGCCGACGCCCAGAAGCTGGTGTCCGGCAAGTCCTGACGCCGGATCAAGGATCCGGGGCGCGCCCCCGCGCAGGCG
>DATEPR010000481.1:0-3516 GCA_035273045.1 Pseudonocardiaceae bacterium
AGGTCGAGGCAGTCCGGACCGCACGGTCCCGGCCGGGTCGATCGGTCCACCTGGGCCAGCACCCGGCGCAGCAGGTCGGTGCCCGCCGCCAGTTCCGCCGACTGGCGTTCCGCGTCGGCGATGCGGGCGGCCAGCAGTGGCCGCAGCCGGTCCCGGACGTCCACGCACACCCCGTCGTCCCGGACCGCCAGCAGGTCCCGGATCTCGTCCAGCGGCAGGCCCAGCCGCTTGCCGGCGGCCACGAACCGCAGCCGGTCCACGGCCGAGTCGTCGTACACCCGGTAGCCCGACGGTGACCGCCGGGCCGGCAACAGGCCCACCTGCTCGTAGAAACGCAACGTCGTCGGCCGGATGCCGACCCGTTCGGCCAGTTGGGAGATCCGGTACGTCGCCACGACCCGACGGTAACCCTTCGAGTCGACTCGAAGGTCAAGGCAGCCGTTGTCGATCAGTCGGCGATTGGGGCTTGGCCGCGTGACCTATCGAGCACACACTGTCGCGCATGACGACCACCGCACCACGCATCGAGGGTCTTGAGGTCCGCTCGATCGACTACGTCCCGATCGCCGAGCGCCACGGCAAGGTGTGGCACCTCGGCCCGCTGTGGTTCATGTCGAACGCCCAGCTCGCGACACTCGCCGTGGGGCTGATCAGCATCGGCGAGGGCGCCTCGCTGTTCTGGTCGGTGGTGGCGATCCTGGTCGGCCTGTTGGTGGGGACGCTGTTCATGGCGTTCCACTCGGCACAGGGGCCGCAACTGGGGCTGCCGCAGATGATCCAGTCGCGGCCGCAGTTCGGCTACGTCGGCGCGCTGCTGGTGTGGCTGTTCGCCTACGTCCAGTACGCCGGCTTCAACGTCTTCAACACCATTCTCGGTGGCGAGGCGATGAACACCACCGTGCACGGCGGGTCGACGCTGTGGCTCGTGCTCATCACGGTGATCGCGTTCGCGGTGGCGCTGATCGGGTACGACCTGATCCACAAGGCCGAGCGGTGGCTGACCTACGCGATGATCGTGATCTTCGGCCTCTTCACCATCGGGCTGTTCTTCGCGCACTATCCGGCCGGGACGTTCGACGTCGGCACGTTCCAGGCCACGCCGTTCCTCGGCCAGTTCGGCGTGTGCGCCGGCTACCAGATCAGCTGGGCGATCTACGTGTCCGACTACTCCCGCTACATGCCGCCGAACGTGCCGGTGCGCCGGACGTTCTACTGGACGTACTGGGGTTCGGCGATCGGCGGCGCGTGGATGATGATCGTGGGCGCCGTGCTGGCGGCCTGGGCGGGCAAGGGCTTCGACGGCACCGGCATCGCCGAGATCGAACAGCTGGGCGACCACATCTTCGGCGGCTTCGGCAAGATCGTGCTGGTCCTGGCCGCGCTGGGCCTGGTCTCGGTCACCGCGCTGAACATGTACGGCGGCTCGCTGACCATGCTCAGCGGGATCGACTCGGTCCGGAAGGTGCGGCCCACGCTCACGATGCGGCTGCTCACCATCGGGATCACGGCGGCGCTGTCACTGATCGGCGCGCTGGCGGCGAACTCGAACTTCCTCGCCAACTTCAACAACTTCCTGCTGCTGATCCTCTACCTGTTCGTCCCGTGGACGGCCGTCAACCTGGTCGACTTCTACATCGTGCGGCGCGGCCACTACGCCATCCGGGAGATCTTCAAGCCGCATGGCATCTACGGCCGGTGGGGGTGGCGCGGCATCACCGCCTACGTGATCGGCTTCGCCGCGATGACACCGTTCTTCGACGTCGGCACCCTGTACGAGGGCGTCGCGGCGAAGGCGCTGCACGGCGCCGACCTGTCGTTCTTCGTCGGGCTGCTGGTCGCCGGCGGCCTGTACTGGCTGTTCAGCCGCTCGATCGACCTGGACGCGGAGATCAGCCTCGCCCAGGCCGAGGACAGCGAACTGGAGACGACCGGCTGACACCGGTGGTGGGCCGCCACCGGCGGCCCACCACCCTGGGTCATCACTGCTGGTCGCGCTGGCCCAGCCGCTGCTCCACCTCCTCGCGAGCCTTGTCGATCTGCTCGCTGTGCTCCTGCCCGGTCTTCTCGTCGGCGAACTCGGCCGCCTTGTCCACGCCCTTGTCGACCTGCTCGCTGTGCTCGCCGGCCATCTTCCTGAGCTTGTCCATGTTGTCGCCGATACCCATGGTCGACCTCCTCGGTCCTCGTGGCATTCCGGCACCCGCGGGCTTACCCACGCCTCCTGCCAGCGGAAACGTGTCTTCATCCGGGCGGGTGACGCCGGTCTACCGGGTCAGGTTCCGGTCGCAGGCTGTTACCGTCCAGGCGTGATCGACGACTGCGTGTTCTGCGGCATCGTCAGTGGGGCCGCGCCGGCCAGCCTGGTCTACGAGGACGCGGACCTGCTGGCGTTCCTGGACATCCGTCCGGTGACGACCGGGCATCTGCTGGTCGTCCCGAAGGTCCACGCCAGCGGCCTCGCCGATCTCGACGGGCCCACCGGCGCCGGGATGTGGCAGTTGGCCCGGCGGCTGGCGAGTGCGCTGCGCCGGTCGTCGCTGCGCTGCGATGGCGTCAACCTGTTCCTCGCCGACGGCGTCGCCGCGGGACAGGAGGTGTTCCATGTTCACCTGCACGTGATTCCCCGGTTTCCCGGTGACGGGTTCGCCATCCGGGCCGACTGGCGGGTGCGGGAACGCGACGAGCTCGACGCCACCGCCGAGATCGTGCGTGCCGGGGTGCTGTCGTGACGTCCCGTCCCCGCTGGGCGGACGTCCCGCCGGACGCGCGGGCCGCCGTCGAAACGCTGGTCGGCGCCCCGGTCACCGGCAGCCGGGGCACGGCAGGCGGTTTCACCGGCTCGCTGGCCGAGATCGTGACGTGCCGGGACGGCCGGCGCTGGTTCGTGAAGGGTTCCGGGCGCGGCGCCGAGGTGTACCGCCGGGAACACGACATCGTGCGCGCGTTGCCGCCCGGGCTGCCGGTGCCGGCGTGCCGAGGTCTGGTCGACGCGGGCGGCTGGACCCTCCTGGTGTTCGAGGCCGTCGCCGGGCAGACCGTCACCGAGCCGTGGCAGGACGACACGCTGGCCGCGGCACTGGACTCGGTCCGACAGCTGTACGACGAACTCACCCCGGCACCGGTGACACCGGCGTTGCCCGTCGAGGTGGCGTTGCGGTCCACGTTCTCCGCCTGGCGGGAGCGGCCGGACTGGGCCGACGACCTCGGCCTGAACGTGGACCTGTTGGCGCGCCTGGAATCCGAGTGGCCGGCGTATGCGCACGGCGACTGCCTGCTGCACTGCGACCTGCGGGCCGACAACATGATCGTCGACCGGGATGGCCGGGTGTGGGTGGTCGACTGGCCGTCGGCCGTCGTCGGTGCGCCGTTCTTCGACGTCGTCATCTTCCTGGTGACGGTCGCGGTCGACGGCCGGCACGATCCGGAGTCGTGGCTGCGCGGGTACGGCCTGGCCGACGAGCCGGGCGTCAACGCGATCCTCGCGGCCGCGGCCGGCTACTGGTTCCGGTCCGCCCG
>DATEPR010000482.1:0-8793 GCA_035273045.1 Pseudonocardiaceae bacterium
GATCGGGCCGATGATGTGCACGCACGCGCCCAGCCGCTCGGCGACGATCGCGTTCGCCAGGGTGTTCGCCTCGGCCACCGAGTCAGTCGTCGTGACGACCTGGTACCACTCCGCCATGACCGGACAGTAGGCGTCAGAAGTGGCCGACGCAGAACTCGTTGCCGTCCGGGTCGGCCAGCACGGTCCACGTGTCGGCCGGTTCGCGCCACCGGACGGTCGCGCCCAGCGCGGTCATGCGCTGCACGGCGGCGGCTTCGTCCGGCACCTCGATGTCGATGTGCGACCGGTTCTTCGCGCCGGGCTTCGGTTCGGGCACCCGCTGGAGGAACAGGACCGGGTCGAGGCCGTCGGGGTCGCGCAGGGAGGCGTAGTCGTCGGTCCGGTGGTCGAGCCGGTAGCCGAGCGCGGCCGTCCAGAAGTCGATCAGCACGTCGAGGCGGTTGGTGTCCAGGACGATCTGCCGGATCCGGTAGCGAGCCATACCGGCAGGATAGGTATGGGCGGGAAATTACCGGGAAAAATTGTGAATCGCCACTTGTTGCGGAACCACCGCCAGCAGCACTGAATCGGTTGCACAAGAGCTTTTCGGCCGGCAATCCCGCTGGTAGCGGCCTTGACAGGGCATTTTGGCGGCGACCATGCTCTCCGGCTGAGAGCGCTCTCCCACCCTCCCGGTCCGGAATCAGGAGAAACCATGAAGGTTCCCTCCTCCGGCGCGCTGCCGCGTCGGAGACTGTCCCGAACGCTGCCGGTGGTGACGGCCGCGCTGGTGATTTTCTGCGTGGCCGTGTTCACCGCGATCGTCAGCGGCCCACCGGCGCACGCCGCGCCCGTGTTGCTGTCCCAGGGCAAGCCGACCACCGCGTCGTCGACGGAGAACGCTTCGTTGCCCGCGGCCAACGCCACCGACGGCAACACGGGCACCCGGTGGTCCAGCGCGTTCAGCGATCCGCAGTGGCTCCAGGTGGATCTGGGTTCGACATCCAGCATCAGCCAGGTGACCCTGAACTGGGAGGCAGCGTTCGGCACCGCGTTCCAGATCCAGACCTCACCCGACGCCGTCACCTGGACCACGATCTTCGCCACCACCACCGGCACCGGCGGCGTCCAAAATCTCACCGTCAACGGCACCGGCCGGTTCGTCCGCATGAACGGCACGGCTCGCGGCACCCAGTTCGGCTACTCCCTCTGGGAGTTCCAGGTCTTCGGCACCGCGAACGTGCCGGCGGCGTGCGGCACGACGGACGCGGCGCTGAACCGGCCGACCACCGCGTCGTCCACGGAGAGCGCGTCGTTCCCGGCCGCCAACGCCACCGACGGCAACACGGCGACCCGGTGGTCCAGCGCGTTCAGCGATCCGCAGTGGCTCCAGGTGGACCTGGGCACCAGCCAGCAGGTGTGCGGCGTCTCGCTGAACTGGGAGGCCGCGTTCGCCACCGCCTTCCAGATCCAGACGTCCGCCGACGGAGTCACGTGGACGACGATCTTCGCCACCACCACCGGCACCGGCGGCATCCAGAACCTCACCGTCAACGGCACCGGCCGGTTCGTCCGGATGAACGGCACCGCACGCGGCACCCAGTTCGGGTACTCGCTGTTCGAGTTCGACGTCTTCACGGCCGGCGGCACCACGACGCTCCCGCCGCCGCCCACGTCGGACCGGCCGAACTTCGGCCCGAACGTGCACATCTTCGACCCGTCGATGTCCGGCGCCACCATCCAGGGCACGCTGGACTCGGTGTTCACCGCGCAGCAGAACGACCAGTTCGGCACCCGGCGGGACGCGCTGCTGTTCAAGCCGGGCACGTACAACGTGACGGCGAACATCGGCTACTACACGCAGATCGCCGGCCTGGGCCAGAACCCGGACGACGTGAGCATCAACGGTGGTGTCACGTCCGACGCGACGGGCAACAACGCGACGCTCAACTTCTGGCGTGAAGTGGAGAACATGGCGATCACGCCCAGCAGCGGCACCGACACGTGGGCCGTGTCGCAGGGCGCGTCCATGCGCCGGGTGGACATCCGGGGCAACCTGAAGCTGGACCCGACCGGTGACGGTTTCTCCAGCGGCGGTTTCCTCGCCGACTCCCGGATCAGCGGCCAGGTGACGTCCGGTTCGCAGCAGCAGTGGCTGTCCCGCAACGACACGTGGGGCAGTTGGGCGGGCAACGTGTGGAACATGGTGTTCGTCGGCACCGTGAACGCGCCGGCACAGCACTTCCCGAACCCGTCGTTCACCACGATCGCGCAGACGCCGGCCGAGGTGGAGAAGCCCTACATCTTCGTCGACGCCACCGGCAACTACCACGTCTTCGTGCCGTCGTTGCAGCACAACACGCAGGGCATCACGTGGGGCGCCGCCAGCACGCCAGGCACGTCCCTGCCGATGCACGACTTCTACGTCACACAACCCGGTGACACCGCGGAGACGATGAACGCGGCACTGGCGGCCGGCCTGAACCTGGTCATCACGCCGGGCGTCTACCAGTTGGACCAGACCCTCACGGTGACCCACCCCAACACGATCATCCTGGGCATGGGCCTGGCCACGCTGCAACCCGAGGCCGGCAGCACGGCGATCACCACGGCCGACGTGGGCGGCGTCCAGATCGACGACCTCCTCATCACGGCCGGCACGACCAACTCCACCACCCTGGTGCAGATCGGCCCGGCCGGTGCCAGCAGCAACAACGCGGCCGACCCGAACGTCGTGGCCGACCTGTACTTCCGCGTCGGTGGCGACGTGGCCGGCAAGGCGACCACCAGCCTGATGATCAACAGCCCGAACACCATTGGCGACAACAACTGGCTCTGGCGGGCCGACCACGGCACCGGCGTCGGCTGGACGTCGAACACGGCGGACACCGGACTGGTGGTCAACGGCGCCAACACCACCATGTACGGGCTCGCGGTGGAGCACTACCAGAAGACGGAGGTGCTGTGGAACGCCAACGGCGGCAGCACCTACTTCTTCCAGAACGAGAACCCGTACGACCCGCCGACCCAGGCCGACTGGATGAACGGCACCACGCAGGGCTTCCCCGCCTACGAGGTGGCGCCGAACGTCACCACCCACCAGGCGTTCGGCGTGGGCAGCTACTGCTTCTTCCAGGTCAACCCGGCCATCGTCAACGACCACGCGTTCCAGGCGCCGGTGGCCGCGGGCGTCCAGTTCCACGACTCCCTGACGGTGTCGCTGGGCGGCGTCGGCACGATCAGCCACGTCATCAACGAGACCGGTGCCGCGGTGAACTCCGCGAACACCAACGTGTACCTGCCCAGTTTCCCGTGACGGCACGGGCGAAGGGAGCGGACTTCCGCTCCCTTCGCCCGGCTGTGCCGGCTTGACCCACACGGCGTGGCCGGCGCTGTCACCGTCGAACGGGGTCCGGCGCCAGTCACTCCACCGCTCGACCACGAACCGGCCACCGGGCGTCAGGTGGGCGGCGGCGTTGCGGAAGCAGAAGGCGCGGCCGACGGATGCCGTGGCGACGTCGCCGACCGTCACCCCGACGGCGGCACCGTCCGGCTGCCTCCGCAGCCGGTCCGCCATCGCGGGCGACAGTTCGCCGGCCAGCGGGCGGCGGGCCGGGCGAGCGAATTACTCCAGGCCGTCGCGGTCGGCCCACTCCAGCAGGGTGTCCAGCCGGTAGGACACGTCGTCGATGCCGGCGTGCAGGTCGCCCAGTTCGGCGAAGCGGCCAGGCACGGTGGCCATCGTGCACTCCAGCGGTTGCACGTCGTCCACCTCGTCCCACGTGATGGGTGTGGACACCGTTGCCTCGGGCACTCCGCGGACCGAGTAGGCGCTGGCGATGGTGTGGTCCCTGGTGTTCTGGTTGTAGTCGACGAACAGCAGCTTCGGGTCGCGGTCCTTGCGCCACCACGTGGTGGTCACGTCGTCCGGCGCGCGCCGCTCCACCTCCCGCGCGAACGCCAGCGCGGCCCGGCGCACCTCGCCGAACCCCCACCGCGGTTCGATCCGCACATACACGTGCAGGCCGTGGCCGCCGGACGTCTTGGGGTAGCCGACGATCCCCAGATCGTCCAATACGGACTTCGCCACGTGTGCGACGCGGCGGACGCGGGAGAACGGGCACTCCGGCATGGGGTCGAGGTCGATCCGCCACTCGTCCGGCTTCTCCGTGTCGGCCCGGCGCGAGTTCCACGGGTGGAACTCCACCGTGGACATCTGCACGGCCCAGATCACGCTGGCCAGCTCGGTGACGCACAGCTCGTCGGCGTACCGGTTGTAGCGGGGGAAGTGCAGCCGCACGGTTTCCAGCCACGGCGGCGCACCGGAGGGCACCCGCTTCTGGTGCACCTTCTCGCCGGCCGTGCCGGACGGGAACCGGTGCAACATGCACGGCCGCTCGCGCAGTGCCCGCACGATGCCGTCGCCGACGGACAGGTAGTAGCGCGCGAGGTCGAGCTTGGTGGCACCGGTCGCCGGGAAGTACACCCGGTCCGGGTTGGAAATCCGCACCGTGCGCTGCCCGACCTCCAGTTCCACCGCGGAATCTCCTGCCATGGCGCCGAATCTACGGCAATCCGGCTCGCGGAGCAGGGATCACGAGCGCCGGGCGCGGGCCCGCCGCTTGCCCTCGTGCATCGCGGCGACCCTGGCGACGGGGATTTCGTGGCCCTCGGCGACCAGGTCGGCGGGCAGCGCCTGGGCGGGTGGCATGAGTTCCGCCCACGGGTCGCGATCACCGAGCAGCGCCACGGCGGTACGGACGGTGAAGTCGCGCGGTGTCACCTGGTCGAGTTCGTCCCACGGCACCGGGAACGACACCGGCGTGTCCGGCCGGATCCGGGGACTGTAGGCGGACACGACGGTGGCGCCGCCGGCCCTGGTGGAGTCGAGGAACACCTTGCCCTCGCGGTCGTCCCGGATGAACGCCGTGGTGGCCAGGGCAGGGTCGAGCCGTTCGGCGCGGGCGGCCAGCGCCCGGGTGGCGGCGGCGACGTCGACGACGCCGGCGCCCGCGTCGACCGGCACGAACACGTGCACGCCCTTGGCGCCGCTGGTCTTCACCGCACCGGCCAGCCCGAGTTCGGCCAGCGCCTGCCGGATCAGGTGGGCGGCCCGCACGACCAGCGAGAAGTCGCCGCCGGCCGGCGGGTCGATGTCCATCACCAGATGGGTGACATGGTGGTCCAGCATCAGCGTCGGGTGGTACTCGACGGCCCGCTGGTTGGCGAACCACAGCAGGGTCTTCCGGTCGTCGCACAGCGCGTACCGGACCTGCCGGTGTGAGCTCTCCGCCCACACCGACACGGTCCGCACCCAGTCCGGCGTGTACTTCGGGACGTTCTTCTGCATGAACGGGTCCTGGCCGCGCAGCACCCGCACCACGGACAGCGGTCGGCCGCGCAGCACCGGCAGGATCCGGTCGGACAGCGCGTCCAGGTAGTTCACCAGGTCCCGCTTGCTGGCCGACGCGCCGTCGAACAGCGGTTGGTCGAGATTGGTCAGCGAGACGCCGTCGCGCTGTTCACCTGATCCAGCCATAGGCACACTGTGCCACCGGTCGGCCCGGCCGGCGCCTCACAACGTGGGCGCCAGGCCGAACGCCGGGAACAGTTCCGGGCCGAACGTGGTGATCTCGGCGATCTGGTCGCCGCGCACCCGGAGCACGTCGAGCTTGAACGCCCGGAACACCGTGTCGCCGTGCCGGCGCAGGTAACTGGCCGCCGCCGGCATCCGGTTGGCCATGGTCGGCAGCAGCCGCCAGTCGCCCTCCCGGTCCGGCCCGATCGCCCGCGCCAGCAGCGGCTCCAGCGCCGCCAGGCCGTCGAAGCAGTACGGGTACGGCGGCATGGTGACGCGGATGTCCCGCGCCGCGATGGCGACGGCGGTCCGTGCGTCGCACCGCTCGGTCGCGTCGATGAACTGCCGCAGTATCTCCCGTTCCGCCGCGCTCGGCGCCGCCGCCGTCCACTCCGAGCGGCGATCCGGCAACTGCTCCTGCATCGTCGCCCTGGCCCGTTGCAGCGCGCTGTTCACCGAGGCCACGCTGGTCTCCAGCAGTTCGGCGGTCTGGCCGGCCGGCCAGCCGAGCACGTCCCGGGCGATCAGCGTGGCCCGCTGCCGGGGTGGCAGGGTCTGGAGTGCGACCAGGAACGCCAGTTCGATGGTCTCCCTGGCGATCGCCACGGCGTCCGGCTGTTCGGCCGCCTCGTCCAGCAGCCGGTCCGGGTAGGGCTGCAACCAGGGCACCTCGGCGAACGACCGCACGGTGACCGGGTTGCGGGCGGTGCTGCGCAGCAGGTCGAGGCACACGTTGGTGGCGATGCGGTACAGCCAGGCCCGGAACAGCGCGCCGCCGGTGAAGCTGTCCCGGTGCCGCCACGCCCGCAGCAGGGTTTCCTGCACCGCGTCCTCAGCCTCGTCGAACGAGGCGAGCATCCGGTAGCAGTGCACGTGCAGTTCGCGGCGGTGCCGGCCGGCGAGTTCGCCGAACGCTGCCTCGTCACCGGCCAGCGCCGCCGCGACCGTGGTGTCGTCCGTCATCCCCGGTGGCCGCGTTCCTGCAGGACCCAGGTGTTGCCGTCCGGGTCGGCGAAGTCGGCGAACGAGTTGTAGTCGCCGCGTTCCGGGTGGACGCCGGGCTGCCAGCCGTCCGGCGTCATGTGCCGGATGTCGCTGACCACGACGCCCCGCCCGACCAGTTCGGCGCGGGCCGCCTCGATGTCGGTGACCACCAGGTGGAGGCCCTTGACCGAGCCGGGCGTGGCGTCCGTGATGCCGGTGCCGATGGCCACCGAGCAGGCCGAGCCGGCCGGGTTGAGCTGTACGACGCGGAAGTCGTCGCCCTGCCGGTGGTCGACGTGTTCGGCGAAGCCGGCCTGGTCGACGTAGAACGCCTTGGCCTTGTCCACGTCGGTGACCGGGATGACCACGAGTTCGAGCAGGTAGTCCATGATGGGCTCCTTCGCTGTCGGTTGGTGCAGGTGTAACGACGACGGCTCGGGAAACTCATCGGTGCTCCGATCAGGCGGCCGTCCGCTTGCGGGTGCGGACCGCCAAAACTACCTCCCTGTGGTGTTCTTCGTGCAGGTCACGCCGCCGGGCGTGGAGCAGTTGGGGCAGCGTGACCTCGCCCAGCACGGTGTCCGGGTCGGACCGGTCGACCACGGCGGCGCGCGTGACGTGGTGCAGCGCGAAGGTGTTGGCCGCCGCGCGGAGCGTGTCGTCGGCGAACACCGCGACGGCGGACCGCGCGGTCGACACGGGTGCCATCACCTCGTGCACGAAGAACGTCTCCAGCGGGTCGGTGGTGTACTCGCGGGTCAGGTGCAGCCGGCGGCGGGCGATCTTCTCGGTCAGCACCGAGCGCTTGAGCAGCAGCACCGACAGGGCGTAGGCGGACACCGACGCCACCACCAGGGGCAGCAGGTCGGCCCAGGCGTGGGTGAGCTCCAGGGTGAACACGATGCCGGTCAGCGGTGACCGCATCACTCCCCCGACCACGGCGGCCAGCCCGCACACCGCCCAGAACCCGGCGGCCACGTGCGGCAGCAGTCCGCCCTCCGCGGCACCGAGGGCGGCGCCGATCATGAACACCGGCGCGAGCACCCCGCCGGACGTGCCGGAGCCCAGCGACAGCGACCAGATCAGCGTCTTCACCACGAGTACGCCCACGATCAGGCCGACCGTCGCCCGGCCGGTGAGCAACTGGTCGATCACGTCGTAGCCGACGCCCAGCGCCCTGGGTTCGATCAGCCCGCCCGCGCCGACGACCAGCCCGCCGATCGCCGGCCACCACATCCAGTGCACCGGCAGCCGGTGGAAACCGTCCTCCGCGAGGTAGACCAGGCCGGTGGCGGCGATGGCGAGCAGGCCACCGGTCACGCCGGGGACCAGCGCGAGACCGTCGGCCGCCGGGCCGGGGGCGGCGGCGTCCGGCACGCCGAAGACCGGTGCCGTGCCGAGCAGGAACGACCGGCACACGGTGCTCACCACGACGGCGCTGACCACCGGGACCAGGCTGCGTGGCCGCCACTCGAACAGCAGCAGCTCGACGGCGAGCAGCACGGACGCCAGCGGCGCGTTGAACGTGGCCGCCATGCCGCCCGCCGCGCCCGCCACCAGCAGTGTCTTGCGCTCGTCCGCGGACAGCCGGAGCAGTTGGGCCATGATCGACCCGACGGCGCCGCCGGTCATGATGATCGGTCCCTCGGCGCCGAACGGTCCGCCACTGCCGATGCTCAGCGCGGCGGACACCGGCTTGAGCACGGCGACCCGTGGGGCGATCCGGCTGCCACCGACCAGGATCGACTCGATCGCTTCCGGCATCCCGTGGCCGCGGATCTTCTCCGAGCCGTACCGGGCCATCAGGCCGATGACCAGGCCGCCGGCCGCGGGCGCGCACAACACCAACCACCACGGGTGGTGGGTGGCGCCGGGCGCGACCAGGTTGGTGGCCACCCGCTGGTAGAAGATCAGGTTGGTGACCAGCCCGATCAGCCGGAGCAACGCGAACGCGGCCAGTGCCGCCGCGGCGCCGACCGGCACCGCCAGCGCGGCGATGGCCAGGACGCGCGGCCGGACGGCGAAGTCGCCGAGATGTGTCGGTCTCGTCAGCGGGACAGCTCGGCGACTATCTTGCATACGGCAATGCTTGCTTATGGAAAACAATTGACACAAGCCGCGGAGACGTGGTGCGCCTCGCCGGAGAAGCAGATGCGCAAACCAGGAGAAGCCACTGTGGACTCCGTCACACCGTCCACACCGGACAGTAGCGTGGGCGGGCGGAAAGCCCAGCACGTTGGGGGTGAATGCTG
>DATEPR010000483.1:0-4564 GCA_035273045.1 Pseudonocardiaceae bacterium
ACGGCCGAATCGCACCACCGGGCCCTCGTGGTCGAAGTGATGGGCCGCCACGCCGGCTGGATCGCCCTGCACTCGGGCCTGGCCGGCGGCGCCAACGTCATCCTGGTGCCCGAGCGCCCGTTCAACGTGCAGACCGTGATCGACTGGGTGCAGCGCCGCTTCGAGCGCCAGTACGCGCCGATCATCGTGGTCGCCGAGGGCGCGCTGCCCGAGGACGGCGAGGCCGTGCTGCTCACCGGCGAGAAGGACGCGTTCGGTCACGTGCAACTCGGCGGCGTCGGCGACTGGCTGGCCAAGCAGATCGCCACCGCGACCGGCAAGGAGTCCAGGGCGGTCGTGCTCGGTCACGTCCAGCGCGGCGGCACGCCCACCGCGTACGACCGGGTGCTGGCCACGCGGTTCGGCCTGCACGCGGTGGACGCGGTGGCCGAGCACGACTTCGGCATGATGGTCGCCCTGCGCGGCACCGACATCGTCCGGGTCAAGCTCGCCGAGGCCACCGCCGAACTGAAGACGGTGCCCGCGGAGCGCTACGAGGAAGCCGAGGTCTTCTTCGGCTAGCCCGGCGATCTGGCCCCCGGCCATGCCGAGGTCGGCACCGGTTACCTGAGCTCGGGCGCCGACAGGGCGCCCAGGTCCAGGTAGAGCGCGAACGTGCCCAGCCAGTGTTCGGCCGCGTAGCCGTAGCCGAAGACGTAACGCCGGCCGGCCTCCCGGTGCACCCGGGCCGCCTCGGCCGCGAGCGCCTGGTAGCGGTGCTCGGCCGGCAGCGCCGCGCTGATCGCCGCCCAGCACCACGCCCGGGACAGCGCCAGCCCGCACAGGTGCGAGCCGTACGGGTCGGTCGGGTCGTCCACCGGGATCGGCTCGCGCAGCGACGCCCAGCGGCCGGTGTCCAGGTCGGGCAGGAACGCCTCCAGCCAGCCGGCGAACTCGCCGTCGGGCAGCACGCGGCGCATCAGGTCGGCCTCGACGAGCGCGGAGGACAGGAAGTCGGCGGCGTCCGGCTCGTAGCCCCCGTAGCGGACGTCCCTGGTGTACCAGCGCCGGGCGGCCGCGACACACGCGTCGGCCAGTTCGGTGTCGCCGCCGGAGCGGGCCGCGTCCAGCAGCAGGCCGAGCGCGAACGCGCTGTTGGTGTGCGTGCCCACCCTGGTCGGCAGCACCGCGGCGGGCAGCCAGGTGAGCAGCCGGCCGCGCAGTGTCTCGGCCAGCGGCGACAGGTTCTTCGCCCACTCCGCGGCCCTGGCCGTCGGGTCGGCGGCGGCCCACGCACGCAGTTCGGCGTCCAGGGTGAGCAGCCAGGCCCAGCCGTAGGGCCGCTCCCAGTGCCCACCGCTCTCGCCCTGGAAGAATGCGGCCTCGGTCTCGCACCCCTCCACGGTGACCAGCCGGTCCAGCACGGCGGTGGCGTCCGCCGCGTCCGGCAGGTCGGGGCGTAACCGCAGCAGCCGGACGATCAGCCAGGTCTGATGAACGCAGGAGTGCCAGTCGTAGGAGCCGGCGAAGACAGGGTGGCGGGTTCGTTGCGGGACCAGATCATCGGTCGAGTGAACGAAGTGCGTCCAGTGCACGGGATAGTCACGCTGGACGTTCGCCACCGCGAGGTTCAGTAGACGGTTCGCGTCACTGTCATCCACGTGGGTGGTCACGACTTGTCATCCTGCCGGGTGATCGCTGGTTCCGACAGACCTCGCGGTAGGCCGGACGACGTAACTTGATAGCCCTCGTGATACTACTCACGGCGAGGAGGCCGGGCCGCCCGCTCACGGAAACCCTTCGACACCCGAATACCCTGGTGTCGTGAACCGGACTGTGAACGGGAGAGCGGCATGAGCGGGTGGACGTCGTGGACCGTGGATGTCCCCGTGGACGAACTGCCCGAGCTGCCGCCGCTGCCGCCGGAGCTGCGCCGCCGACTCGATGAGGCCCTCGCGCGGCCCGCGGCCCAGCAGCCGCGCTGGCCGGACGACGAGCAGGTGCGCAAGGTGCGGGCCGTCCTGGAGAGCGTCCCGCCGATCACCGTGCCCACCGAGATCGACCACCTGCGCGAGCAGCTCGCCAAGGTCGCCATGGGCGAGGCGTTCATGCTGCAGGGCGGCGACTGCGCCGAGACGTTCGCCAGCAACACCGAACCGCACATCCGGGGCAACGTCCGGACGCTGCTGCAGATGGCCGTCGTGCTCACCTACGGCGCCAGCCTGCCGGTGGTGAAGATCGGCCGCATCGCCGGCCAGTACGCCAAACCCCGCTCCGCCGAGACCGACGCGCTCGGCCTGCCCTCCTACCGGGGTGACGTGGTCAACTCGCTGGCCGCGACCCCGGAGGCCAGGGTCCCGGACCCGTCCCGGATGATCCGCGCCTACGCCAACTCCGGCGCCACCATGAACCTGCTGCGCGCCCTGACCAGCGGCGGCATGGCCGACCTGCACCGGGTGCACGACTGGAACAAGGACTTCGTGCTCACCTCACCGGCCGGTGAGCGCTACGAGGAACTGGCCACCGAGATCGACCGGGCGCTGCGTTTCATGTCCGCCTGCGGCGTGTCCGACAGCAGCCTGAACGCCACCGAGATCTTCGCCAGCCACGAGGCCCTGGTGCTGGACTACGAGCGGGCCATGCTGCGGCTGGACACTCGCGAGGAGACCGCCCGGCTGTACGACCTGTCGTCGCATTTCGTGTGGGTGGGCGAGCGCACCCGCCAGTTGGACGGCGCGCACATCGCGTTCGCCGAACTGCTGGCCAACCCGATCGGCCTGAAGATCGGCCCCACCACCAGCCCGGAGCAGGCCGTCGAGTACGTGGAACGGCTCAACCCGAACAACATCCCCGGCCGGCTCACCCTGATCAGCCGCATGGGCAACAGCAAGGTCCGGGACGTGCTGCCGCCGATCGTGGAGAAGGTCACCGCGTCCGGCAACCAGGTGATCTGGCAGTGCGACCCGATGCACGGCAACACCCACGAGTCGTCCACCGGCTACAAGACCCGCCACTTCGACCGCATCGTGGACGAGGTGCAGGGCTTCTTCGAGGTGCACCGCAAGCTCGGCACCCACCCCGGCGGCATCCACGTCGAACTGACCGGCGAGGACGTCACCGAGTGCCTCGGCGGCGCACAGGAGATCTCCGACACCGACCTCGCCGGCCGCTACGAGACCGCGTGCGACCCGCGCCTTAACACCCAGCAGTCCCTGGAACTGGCGTTCCTGGTCGCGGAGATGCTCCGCTCCTAACCCGGTTCGTCCCTGTCGTCGTCGGTCCTGGGTGCCTCCGGCCGCTGGTCGGCCGGTGGGTCCTGCCGCTGTTCCGGCAGGCACAGGCACCGTCGTCCGCCCTTGCACTGGCCGGACAGCCACCACACGCACCTGGCGCGCACCCGCCCGGTCTCCGGCATTTCCGTCATCATCCGCGACACCGCCCCGTCCGTGTCCCGGCGACGAGACGGCACGAGGCCGCCGCCATGACGTGGTGTGCCCGGTTCGGGTGAACCGGCTACTTTAGGTGACGATCAGGGGAAGACGCCGAGCGTGACGGCGCTGCCGGGCGCGACCAGGGTGCCGGCGGCGGGGGACTCGACGAACACGTTCCCGTTCGGGTCGCCGGCCACCGCCTGCACCTGCGCCTGCAGTCCCAGCTGCTGCAACGCCTGCTGCGCCTGTGCCGCCGGCTGCCCCATCAGGTTCGGCACCGTCACCGCGTTCGACGTGACCACGCCGACCTTGTCGTCCTTGGGCGCCACCGTTCCCGCGCCCGGGTCGGTCTTGACCACCGTGCCGCCCGGCACGTTCGGGTCGAACGTCTGCGGCTCGTCGAACGGCGCGAAACCGGCCTTGGTGAGCGCGGCGAACGCCTGGTCGTGCGGCTGCCCGACGACGTTGGGCACCGGGTTGGGCGGCGGCCCCTTGCTGAGGATCACCACCACGGGTGAGCCGATGTTCAACTGCGTGCCCGGTCCCGGGTTGAGCGCGACGACCGCGCCCTTGGGCACGTTGCCGCTGTAGGTGTCCTGCGCCGGGTCCAGCCGGGGGCTGAGCTGGGCCTGCCGCACCGCCTGCTGCACGGCCGCCGGGGCCGCGCCGGGCGTGACGTCGGGGACGATCGGTTTGCCCTCGGAGATCACCACCGTGATGGTGGACCCCCGTAACGCGCGGGCGCCGATCGCCGGACTGGTGCTCACCACCTGCCCGGCCGGCACGGTGTCGCTGTGCTCCTGGGTGATGGCGCCACTCAGGTCGGCGTCCTGCAGCGTCCGCTCGGCCGCCGTCGGGTTCAGCCCGCTGATCCTCGGCACCGCCGTCCACCGGCCGCTGCCGAACCACCACGCCGCCGCGCCCAGCACCGCCGCCAGGACCAGCACGATGGCCACCCAGATCAGCATGGTGCGTCTGGCCCGGTAGCGCTGCTGCTCGTACGGGGTTCTGGCCGGCCGGGCCGGTTCCGGCCGGCGCTGCGGCTGCGGCCGCGCGTAGGGCTGGGCGGTGTCCACGCCGACCGCCGGCTGGACGCCGGGGTACTCGCCGCGGGACAGCGCCCTGGTGCCCTGCGGCCCGATCGGCCCCGGCCG
>DATEPR010000484.1:0-21821 GCA_035273045.1 Pseudonocardiaceae bacterium
GTTCAACGAGATCGCCACGGACGGCGGCCTGCTGCCGGTGTCCCAGCTGCGGGATCACTTCGAACTGTGGCCGGCCAAGCGGCGGGAGTTCGTGGTCGACTTCACCAAGTTCCAGGACGGCTCGCCGACCACCAAGGGCGATGAGATCTTCCTGACCAACGTGATGAAGATGACCACCGGCCGGATGTGGGATGCCTCGCTGCGGTTCTCGCCGGACCCGAACTACAAGATCCCGATGTTGAAGTTCGTGATCGGTGACGACGCGCCGGACAACAGCGTGAACCCCACGCCGGGTGTGACGGTGCTGCGGGAGATCCCGCCGGTGCCCGACAACGTCGAGGACCTGTTCGACAACCGGCTGATCTTCGAGGTCCAGCGCGGTAGCGCGGGTGGCGAGCTGGAGTGGTTGATCAATGGTGTGCCGTTTGATCCGTTCACCATCGCGACCAGCCTGAAGAACCCGGCGGGCAACACGCCGCAGGCGACACCGCAGAAGGACAGCTTCAACGTCTGGGAGATCCGTAACGGTGGTGGTGGCTGGGTGCATCCGATCCACCTGCACATGGAGGAGCACCGGACGCTGACCCGTAACGGCAAGTCGATCCTGCCGAACAATCCTGATCCGGGGCATCCGGATGACATTTCGATGGAGGACCTGGCCGCGACCGACCCGAGCGAGTCGGTGTTGATCTACCGCGGTTTCCGGAACTTCACCGGTCCCTACGTCGTCCACTGCCACAATCTGATGCACGAGGACCACGCGATGATGTTCGCCTGGAGCATCGTTCCGTGACAGACCGCGTGGTGGCGTCCGACCAGCGTGCTGGTCGGACGTCACCACGTATCCATGCCGTTATCCTGAACCGAATCCCGTAGGCGGATGACAAGAAGCGAGAGCACAATGCCGACGAGGACCTTCACCGAGCGCATGCGCGCGTTTTTCGACCCACGGCCGGCCCGGTGGCGCACGGTCATCATCATCGGCATCGTCCTGGCGTACGCCGACGGTTACCTCCTGGTGGCGCTGACCGGCGCGGTCGGCGCCATCCAACGCACCAACCACCCGTTCGGCGCGTGGCTTGAGGAGTCCGCGGTCCTGGTTCCGGTCATGATCCTGGCCGAACTGCTGGCGTTGCGGCTGGTCCGGCGCCGGACCGGACCGGCGCTGCGGTCCGGGAAGGCCGTGCTGGGCGCGGGAGCGGCGATCGCCGTCGCCTGCTCGCTCGTCGGCTTCGTCGGCATCGGCGCGAGCACGGCCTACGACTATCACCTCCAGACCCAGCTGATCGTCTTCGAGGAGAGCATCGACAACGTCAACGGTGTTCCCCTGGTGCCCGCCGGCAGCACGGTGGCACGCGGCAACTGCAACAGCATGATCTGCAACCAGGAACGGTTCTCCCTGGCCACCGACCTGCGTGGCGTCGCGATCTCCGCGCCCATCCTGGTGGTCGGCAACATCGTGCTGCTCGCCCTGCTGCTCGCCTACTTCGGCGGCCGGCTGGGCGTGCCCGAACGGCGGAAGACCAAGCCCGCCGCGGCCACCGCGATCGCTCCGACCATCGTGACCACCACCACCGTCATCCCCGACTCGTCGGGCGAGAAGGTCTGACCGTGAACCGGACACCCGCAACGTTGCTCTCACCCACCAGCTCCGGCACGGACGCGGCAGCCGACCGGCAGCCGCGCTACGTGCTGCTGGTCGTGCTCGCCGGTGGCGCCATCGCCGGCGCCCTGATCGGCCTGGCGATCACCATCACCGCGACGGCGGGTGAGATCACCTCCGGCCCACTGGTCGCGGTCGGTCTCGCCGTGTCCAGGTCCATTCTGGACGGTTCGGCCGTGGTCACGCTCGGCATGAGCCTGCTGCCGAAGCTGATCATCCCCGAGCCGGCCGAAAGCCTGGCCGGACCGCTCGCGTCGGCGCGACTGATCTCCCTGGTCAGTTCCGTGGTGTGGCTGGTCTCCGCGCTGGTGTCCATGCTGCTTGAGGTCGTGGACATCAACGTCGGTGAGCCGTTCACGCTCTCCGCGGTCGGCCGGTACGTGAGCGGCGTCGGCGCCGGGCAGGCCCACGTGCTGGTCGCCTGCGGTGCCTTCGCCTTCCTGGTGCTCGCCGTGCTCGCGATGCGCAGGGGCGAGCAGGTGCCGGCCGAGATGCGCATCGCCGTCGCCCTGTTCACCCTGCTGCCGCTGTCGGCCACCGGGCACGCGTCGGTCGGCGCGCCGAACTTCCGGCTGCTCGCGCTGGTCTCCATCCAGTTGCACGTGCTCTCGGCGGTGGCCTGGACGGGCGGCCTGCTGGCCGTCATGCTGCTGCTCGGCCTGGACCGCACCCTGCTCGCCGGCGCGCTGCCCAGGTTCTCCAAACTGGCCACGGTGTGCGTGTTCCTGGTCGGGTTCACCGGCCTGTTCAACGGCTGGTTCGAGCTCTACAGCACGCCCGGCATCCACTGGTACTCCGCGCTGTTCACCACCCACTACGGCTGGGTCCTGATCGGCAAGGGCCTGTGCGTCCTGGCCGCGGGCCTGCTCGGCGGGTACACCCGGTTCCGGCTGCTGCCGAAGATCATCGGACGGCAGACGACCGCCGTGGTCACCTGGACGACCGTCGAGATCGGCGTGCTCGCCGTGGCGTTCGGTCTGGCCGCCGTCCTGATCCGGGCGCCCGTGGTGAGCGTGTAGCGCCACGCCAAGCCAACCGCAGAGCCGAAGGGACACCGAGCCGTGGCCGTGACCGCGACACCACAACTGCCCGCCGTTCGCACGACCCTGCCCAGGTCGGTCGTGGTGGCGGCGACCGCGTTCGTCCTGACCGGGGTGCTCCGGATGGCCACGGCCGCCGAACAGCTCAGCCTGTCGGCCGGTCTCGCGGCGCTGTTCTTCGTGATCGCCGCCGCGCAGATCGGGTTCGGCCTGCTGCTGGGCATCGGCGTCCGGCGGGTGACGTCGACACCGGTGGCGTTCACCGCGATGGTGGTCACCCTGGCGCTGATCGGGGCGTGGCTCGTGGTCACCACGACCACCGTTCCGCTGTACCCGTTGATGAACGGCGACTTCGCGGTCGACGTGCTGGACCTGGCGGGCGCCATCCTGGAGCTGACCGCCGTCGTCGCGCTGTGCCGGTCCTTGCCGGAACGGATCCGGCCCCGCGTCACGTGGAGCCTGGTCGGCCTCGTCAGTGTGGCGTGGCTGGTCTGGGTGGTCATCGTGGTGATCGCCGGGCTGACCAACTAGTCAGGTCCTGGTGGCGCGCACGAAGTAGCCCTGGCCGACACCCGGGGTGCCGCGCGGGGCCTCGGGGTACGGCCAGCGGCCCAGCCGGTTGCCGACCGTGCTGATCAGCGTCACCGTCGGCTGCCAGCCGCGGCCGGTCAGCAGCTGCTCCGGCTGGTCGGTGCCGAAACGCCACGGTGCGTCGTGCCCGGCGAACCGGTCGAGCATCGGCCGCATCGCCGGACTGTCCAACAGCGACTGGCCGACGACGTCGATCAGCAGCTCGCTGCCGGCCGCGGACAGCGCGGTGACGTGGTCCAGCAGCCCGAGCACGTCGGACTCGGCCAGGTACTGGGCGACTCCCTCGACCAGCCAGCGGGTGGGTGCCGCCGGATCGAAACCGGCCGCCACCAACGGGGTCGGCCAGTCGGCGGCGAGGTCGACGCCCACGGCGACCCGCCGGACCGCGCACCGGTTCCCGGACAGGAGACGGTCCTTCAGCGCGAGCACTTCCGGCCGGTCCAGCTCGAACACCGTGGCGCCGGCCGGGAAGGCCAACCGGTAGGCCCGGGTGTCCATGCCGGCGGCCACGATCACGACCTGGCGCGGACCGGTGCCGGTGAGTGCGTCGTCGAAGAACCGGGTGCGCACCGCGATGGTGTCGTTGTCGCCGAAGTCGGCCAGCAGCCGCCGGCCGATGTCGCCGGCGAGGGTGGCGGCGAACGGGTCGTCGAACAGCCGGTCGTCGCGGGCCGACTCGCGGGCGCGCAGTGCGGCGGTCAGGCGGCCGGTCAGCGCCACCGGGTCCAGGTCGGTCATGGGTCGTCAGTGTGCTCGGCCGGTGGCGGTCCACCCGCCGATGTCGACGCGAAGTGGTGGATTCAGCGCCGGTGTTAGCGTTTTCTGGTGGATTCACTCCCGCTGGACGACCTGGACCGGCGGATCGTGCACGGCCTGGCCGTCGCCGGCAGGGCGCCGCTGAGCCGGATCGCCGCGGCGCTGGACGTCTCCGACCGCACCGTCGCGCACCGGTACCGGCGGCTGCGGGCCGCCGGGCTGCGGGTGGTCGGCGTGGTCGACGGGCGGCGGCTGGGCTGGGTGGAGTGGCTGGTCCGGATGCGCTGCGCCCCGGACGCCGCACCGGCCGTGGCCGAGGCGCTGGCCCGGCGGGACGACACAGCGTGGGTCGGGCTCGCCGCCGGCGGCACCGAGATCACCTGCGTGACCCGGTCCCGCGACAGCCCGCTGCTGGCGAAACTGGCCCGCACGCCGCGCATCCACACCATCACCGCGCAGTGCCTGCTCCGCGCCGTCGCCGGCACCGCGGGCTGGCACGGCCGCACCGACGCACTGGACCCGGGCCAGATCGAGCGCATCCGCGGCCCACGAACCGTGCCGACCGGGCCGGTGCGGATCACCGACGCCGACCGGCCGCTGCTGCGCGCACTGGCCGTCGACGGCCGCACCGGCTACCCGGCACTGTCCTCGGCCACCGGCCGCTCCCAGTCGACGGTCCGCCGCCGCCTGGCCGAACTGCTCGGCGGTGGTGCGCTCTACCTGGACGTGGACGTCGACCCGGCGCTGCTCGGCCACACGTGCCAGGCGATGCTGTGGCTGACCGTCGCACCCACGGAGCTGACGTCGGTCACCGCCGCGCTGGCCGAGCACCGCGAGATCGCCTACGCCGCGGCCACCACGGGCGCGACCAACGTGGCCGCGTTCGCGGTCTGCCGTGACCTGGACGCCCTGTACGACTACCTGACCACCCGGATCGGCGCCCTGCCCGGCGTGCTCCAGGTCGAGACGACACCCATCACCGAACTGGTCAAACGCGCCGGCGCCCGCGTCCCGCCGGGTGCCGGCATGGCCGAGTCAACCGATCGGTGGATGGGGTCAGCCGGGCGGTTCCACCGGCGGCCTGGCTGATCGGGCGATGTGCCGGACGGGGTCCCGACGCGAAGCTCAACGGCATGAACACAGCGAATCCCACCGAACGGCGCGGCGTCCCCATGCGTGCGGTCAGGGTGCTCGCCGGCTCGTACCTGGCGATCAGCGCGGTCACGCTGGTGGCGATCGTCCTGATGCGCGACAACACGGCCATGGTGAACAGCGCGGTCTGGATCCGCGGCACCCTCGTCGTGGCCAGCGCACTGCTGACACTCCTGTTCACCGCACGCGCCGCGGCCGGGTCGCGGCGGGCCTTCCTGCGGCTGCGGATCGTGTCCGCGGTGACGGTGGTGGCGATCGTCCTCGTCGTCGCGCTGCCCGACCCGTTCCCGCTCTGGCTGAAGATCGAGCAGGTCGCCTGCGGTCTGGTGCTGATCGGCGTGGTGGTGCAGGTCAACGGGCCGCGGCTGCGGTCGGCGTTCGCCGGCCGGTAGGCCGGGACCAAATCGCGGCCGGCGGACGTTGTACGGGATGGCGCCTGCCGGCGCCGGCCACGACCGATCACAGGCAGGACGGATGACGACGAACCAGGAATACGAGAAGGCGATCCTCGCGGGCGGCTGCTTCTGGGGTGTGCAGGAGCTCGTCCGATCGCAGCCGGGCGTGGTGTCGACCCGGGTCGGCTACACCGGTGGCGACGTGCCCAACGCCACCTACCGCAACCACGGCACCCACGCGGAGGCCCTGGAGATCATCTTCGACCCCGCCAAGACCTCCTACCGGGACCTGCTGGAGTTCTTCTTCCAGCTCCACGACCCGACCACCCGCAACCGGCAGGGCAACGACATCGGCACCAGCTACCGGTCGGCCATCTTCTACCTCGACGAGCGGCAGAAGGCCATCGCCGAGGACACCATCGCCGACGTGGACGCGTCCGGCCTGTGGCCGGGCAAGGTGGTCACCGAGGTGACCCCGGCCGGCCCGTTCTGGGAGGCCGAACCGGAGCACCAGGACTACCTGCAGCGCTACCCGAACGGCTACACGTGCCACTACGTGCGGCCCGGCTGGCGGCTGCCGAGGCGCGCGGCGACCAGCTGACCTCGGTGCTCCCGGCGAGTGGGCAAGCCCGCTCGCCGGTCGGCCACTGTGGACATTCGCCGGGCTCGCGACGTTTGTCCGGCTCCGTCCTGGGTAGCCCGGAGGGCAGGACGGGGTGAGGAGGTTCAGCCATGGCTGACCCGCTGACCGGGGACTTCTACCGGTTCGAGGAGCTGCTGTCCGCGGACGAGCGGCGGACGCTGGGGCGGGTCCGGGAGTTCCTCCGTACCGAGGTGGCGCCGATCGCCAACGACTACTGGTCCCGCGCCGAGTTCCCCACGGAGCTGATCAAGGGCTACGCGGAACTCGGCATCGCCGGCCTGGCGGTCGGCGGGGAACGACCGAGCAGTCTGCTCAACGGCTACCTGGCGCTGGAGATGGCGCACACCGACCCGTCGCTGGCCACCTTCTTCGGCGTGCACACCGGGCTGGCCATGGGCAGCATCGCCGCCTGCGGGTCCACCGAGCAGCGGGAACGGTGGCTGCCGGCGATGGGCCGGATGGAGCTGATCGGCGCGTTCGCGCTGACCGAACCCCAGGGCGGCTCGGACGTGGCGGCCGGCCTGCGCACCACGGCTCGCCGGGACGGCGACGGCTGGGTGCTGAACGGGGCCAAGCGGTGGATCGGCAACGGCACGTTCGCCGACCTGATCGTGGTGTGGGCCAAGGACACCGAGGACGGCCAGGTCAAGGGTTTCGTGGTGGAGCGCGGCACGCCCGGCTTCACCGCGACCCGGATCGAACACAAGATCGCCCTGCGCACGGTGCAGAACGCCGACATCGAACTGGTGGACTGCCGGGTGCCCGAGGCGAACCGGCTGCCGAAGGCGCGGTCCTTCCGTGACACCGCGGTGATCCTGCGCCGGACCCGCAGCGGCGTGGCGTGGCAGTCGGTCGGGGTGATGCTGGCCGCCTACGAGATCGCGCTGGACTACGCCACCGAACGGGAGCAGTTCGGCCGGCCGATCGGGTCGTTCCAACTGGTGCAGGACCTGCTGGTGCGGATGCTGGGCAACACGACGGCGTCGCTGGGCATGGTGGTGCGGCTGGCCCAGTTGCAGGACTCCGGCACCTACCGGGACGAGCATTCGGCGCTGGCCAAGGCATATTGCACCACCCGGATGCGCGAGGTGGTCGGCTGGGCCCGGGAACTGCTCGCCGGCAACGGCATCGTGCTGGACTACGACATCGGCCGGTTCGTCGCCGACGCCGAGGCCCTGTACTCCTATGAGGGCACCCGGGAGATCAACACGCTGATCGTCGGCCGCGCCGTCACCGGGCTGAGCGCCTTCGTCTGACCTACCGGGAAAGGAGCGCCGTCATGGCACATCCGCGTCTGACCGCACCACCGGTGCCGCCGGATCCGGTACCGGCACCACCGGAACCCGACCCGATCCCGCCGATGCCGGACCCGCAGCCGATCCCACCCGACCCCGAGCCGACGCCCGAGCCGGGTCCGGAACGGTCCGCCGGCCGTTGAACAGGTCGTCGACGAACGTCACCACGGTCTCTGGCGGGGGCGCCGGGTCCTCGCCGAGCCGCGCCATGACCTTCAGGTCACCCGGCGAACCGGTCTCGGTCGCCAGCGACCACCCGGCGTGGTCGTCCCAGAGCAGCGCGACGTCCCGGTCCGGCACCGAGGGCAGCCGGCGGGCCAGCGCGACATAGGCGCCGCGCACGTCGCTCAGTTCGCAGAACCAACTCTCCGGTCCGAGGCCGAGGCCCGTCGCGACACGGGCCACATAGGCCCGCAGCGCCTGCTCGACCGGCTCTGACCGATCAGAGAACAACATCAGGTGCATCACCGTCCAGTCCGACGCCTGGGTGCTTCAGGCCAGGTGGCTCCGTGTCGCACCGACTGGCGCCGGAACGCAGGTCGTCGGCCGTGCGACGCGCGGCTGCGTTCTCAACCGGCCTCGTCACCCTAGAACCGGTCAGCCAACGCCACAACCGGACGCCAGACCGGTCCGCAGTGGACGGTGCACGGTAAGTGGCGGGTCAGCACCCAGGGTAGTGGCTCGCCGCCCGGAGCAGTTCCAGTGGGTGCCAGGCTCGGCGGCCGGTGCCGTGGGCGATCTGCTGGCGGCAGGACACGCCCGTGGCGACCACGACGTCGTCCGCGCCGGCCGCCCGGACCGCGGGGAACAGCCGGTCCTCGCCGATCTCCATCGACACGTCGTAGTGCTCCGCCTCGAACCCGAACGAGCCAGCCATGCCGCAGCAGCCGGCGTCCAGTTCGCGGACCCGCACCCCGGGAATGCGCCGCAGCAGCGCCACCGTGGCCGCCGTGCCGGTCGCGGCCTTCTGGTGGCAGTGGCCGTGGTACAGCAGCGTCCGCCCGGCCGGCCAGGCGTCCGGGTCCAGCCGCAGTCGGCCCGCGTCGACGGCCTCGCCGAGCAGTTCCTCCGCCTGCCGCACCCGCCCCGCCACGGCGGCCGCCGCCGGGTCGCCGGGCAGCAGCGTCCGGTAGTCGTCCCGCAGCATCATCAGGCAGGACGGCTCGCAGCCGACCACCGGGCCGCCGGTCGCCGCCAGGTCCGCCACCAACGCCCGGGCCGTCGACTTCGCGCCGTCCACCAGGCCCTTCGACATGCTCGCCCGGCCGCAGCAGTGGTCCGCCGCCAGCCGCACCCGCCAGCCGGCCAGCTCCAGCAGTTCGATCGCCGCCCGGCCGACGGCCGGTTCGGTGAACGTGGTGAACGAGTCGGCCAGGAAGACCAGGTCCCGCCCGCCGGCCGGGGCGGGCCGGCCGTTGAACCAGCGCAGCAGATTGGCCCGGGTGAACGTGGGCAACCTCCGCTGGTCCGTGATGCCCAGCCAGCGCCGCAACAACGTCAGCTGACTGAGCACAGTGGACAGTGGGGCGGTGGCCGAACCGATCCGGTTGAGCGTTCGGATCGCGCCGAAGACCCGTGACCGCAACGGCACGCCGTGCAGGTCGTGGTGGTGCGACAGCGCCTCGATCTTCAGCGCGGCCACGTCGACGCCCAGCGGGCACTCGCTGGTGCACGCCTTGCACAGCAGGCACAGGTCCAGGATCTCGTGCAGCGGGCCGTCCGCCAGCGCCCGCTTCGGGTCCGGTTGGGACAGCGCGTGGACCAGCGCGTTGGCCCGGCCCCTGGTGGAGTCCTCCTCGCGGCCGGTGGCCATGTAGGACGGGCACATCACCCCGCTGCCCCGCTTGCGGCACTGGCCGATGTTCATGCACCGGTCGGCGGCGCCCCGCATACCGCCGACCACGTCGAAGTCCAGCCTGGTCCGCAGCGGCCCCGGCGCGGGCAGCGCCGGGTCGCGCAGGTTGTCGGTCATCGCGGGCGAGTCGACGATCTTGCCCGGGTTCAACCGGTTGTCCGGGTCGAAGACGCGCTTGACCCGGCGCATCGCCTCGTACAGGTCGTCGCCGAAGATCGCCCGGTTGAACTCGCTGCGCGCCAGCCCGTCGCCGTGCTCGCTGGAGTTCGCGCCGCCGTACTCGGCGACCAGCGCCCGCACCTGCTCGGCCACGTCCCGCATGGTGCGCACCTGCGCCGGGTCGGTCAGGTCGACGAAGGGCCGGATGTGCAGACAGCCGACCGAACAGTGACCGTAGAAGCCGGCGGTCAGGCCGTGCCGGTCCAGGATCTCGCGGAACCGGGTGGTGTACTCGGCCAGGTGCTCCGGCGGCACCGCCGTGTCCTCGACGAACGCGAGCGGCCGGCGGGCGCCGACGCTGGCCGACATCAGCAGGCCGAGGCCGGACTTGCGGACCTTGAGCAGGATCGACTGCTGTTCCGGCGTCACCGCGCGCAGCGTGTGGTAGCCGTGCCCGTTGGCCGACCACACCGCTGCCAGCCGGTCCAGCCGGTCGTCCAGCTCCGCCGGGTCGTCACCGGTGAACGTGACGAAGAGCAGCGCGTCCGGATCGCCCACCAGTGCCGACGACAGCGCCTCGTACTCGATCTTGGTGCGGGACAGGTCGAGGATCGTGCGGTCCATCAGCTCGACGGCGGACGGGTCGAAGCCCAGCGCGTCCCCGGTCGCCTCGATCGCGGCGACCGTCGAGGTGAAGTGGCCGACCGCGATCACCGTCCGGGTCGGCTTCGGCACCAGGTCGACGACGGCCTTCGTCACCACGACGAGCGTGCCCTCCGCGCCGACGACGAACTTGGCCAGGTCACGCGGGTTCCGGCCGGCCAGCCGGTCCAGCCGGTACCCGCCGGCCCGCCGCCAGTGCGCCGGGAAACCCCCGGCGATCGCGGCGGCGTCGGCACGCAGGATCTCGCCCAGGCCGCGGTGAATGCGGCCCTCCAGGGTCTGCCGGCGCGACCGCGCCTCCCATTCCGCCTCGGTGAGCGGCGCGAACCGGGCCGTGCTGCCGTCCGCGAGCACGACGTCCAGTTCCCGGACGTGGTCGATGGTCATCCCGTAGCGGATCGAGCCGCTGCCCGCCGAGTTGTTGCCGATCATGCCGCCGATGGTGGCGCGGTTGCTGGTGGACGTGTCCGGGCCGAACATGAGGCCGCGTGGCGCGACCGCCGTGTTCAACTGGTCCTGCACGACACCGGGTTCGACCACGGCGGTCCGGGACTCCTCGGCCACGTCGAGGACGCGGTGCAGGTGGCGGGACAGGTCCAGCACGATGCCGGCGCCCGTGGTCTGCCCGGCCAGGCTGGTGCCGGCGCCGCGCGGCACGATCGGCACGCCGTACTCGGCGGCCGTGGTGACGGTGGCGACGACGTCGTCGGCGTGCCGCGGGAACACCACACCGAGCGGCGTGATCGCGTACATGCTGGCGTCGCTGGCGAACAGCTGCCGGGTGTAGTCGTCGAACCGGACCTCGCCGTCGACGCGGCCACGCAGGCTCGCCGCCAGGTCCGTGGCCATGGTCATCTTCCGAGCACCTCCAGCGCGGCGGCCAGCCCGTCCGGCACCGGCACGCCGGCACCACGCAACGCCAACTGGACGCCGCCGAGGGCGCCGATCAGCGTCAGCTCGTTGAGCTGGCCCAGGTGGCCGATCCGGAACACCCGCCCGGCGAACCGGCCCAGCCCGACGCCGAGCGACAGGTCGTAGCGCGTCAGGGCGACGTCCCGGACGGCGTCCGCATCATGACCGTCCGTCATGAGCACGGCCGTGATGGACGACGAGTAGGCGCACTCGTCCGCGCACAGCACCGCCAACCCCCAGCCACGCACCGCGGCCCTCGTCGCCTCGGCGAGCCTGGTGTGCCTGGCGAACACGGCGGACAGCCCTTCCGCGTGCAACAGGTCGAGCGCGGCGGCCAGGCCGAACAGCAGGTTCGTCGCCGGCGTGTACGGGAACCAGCCGGCCGCGTTGGCGTCGATGACCGGGCGCCAGTCCCAGTAGGACCGGGGGAGCCGTGCGGTGCGGTTGGCCGCCAGCGCCTTCTCGCTGACCGCGTTGAAACCCAGGCCGGGCGGCAGCATCAGCCCCTTCTGCGACGCGGCCACGGTCACGTCGACGCCCCACTCGTCGTGCCGGTAGTCCATCGACGCCAGCGAGGACACCGTGTCCACCAGCAGCAGCGCCGGATGTCCTGCCGCGTCGACGGCCCGCCGGACGCCGGCCACCGGGCTGACCACGCCGGTGGAGGTCTCGTTGTGCACCACGCACACGGCCCGGATCTGGTGGGCCGGATCGCCGGCCAGCTTCCGGTGCACCACATCGGGATCGACGCCGTGCCGCCAGTCGCCGGGCACGAAGTCGACCACCAGGCCGAGCTTTGTCGCCATCCGCTGCCACAGCGTGGCGAAGTGACCGGTCTCGAACGCCAGCACCCGGTCGCCCGGGCTGAGCGTGTTGACCAGCGCCGCCTCCCACGCCCCGGTTCCGGATGACGGAAAGATGACCACCGGTCCCGCGGTGCCGAACACGGGCGCCAGCCGGGCCAGCACGTCCCGGGTCAGCGCCGCGAACTCCGGTCCCCGGTGGTCGATGGTCGGCCGGGCCATCGCCGACAACACCTGGTCAGGCACGTTGGTCGGCCCCGGGACCTGCAGGAAGTGCCTGCCGGTGTGCTGGTTCGCCACGGACCGACTATAAGTGACGTCGGTCCAGTGTCAGTCTACAAAGGATTGATCGGCCGCGGCGGCTTCCCGGTCGCGCAGCCACGCGGCGCGCCTGGCCGGGGACGCCTGGGTCAGCCAGGCGTCCTCGACCACCTCGGTCAGTTCCTGGACGGTGAGCTCGCCGATCCGGCTGGCCCGCACCAGCACCGACGGGTGGCCGTCGAAGTGCGGCGTGGTGAAGAACGGGGACGTGTCGTCCTGGACCAGCGCCTGCTTGTCCGACTCGGACGGCACCCAGAACACGATGACGTCCGGGTAGCGCTCACCGGTCACCGGGTCGACCGCGTCCGGACGCGGGGTGCGGAAGAACACGAACGACTTGCGGCCCACCTGGTACACGGGATTGCCCTGGGAGCCGTGCACGACCGTCACGTGGGGCATGCCCAACGCGAGCGTGTGCACATCCTCGACCCGCGCCCGGCGCGGCGAAGCCGGCATGGTGGCAGCCTACGGCTCCGGCCGCGTCCAGTCAGGTCCCGTCCACTCCGGATCGCACGCTCACCGCGCGTGACACCGGACGCACGGCCGGTGGGAAAGGTGGTCGCCCGGGTAACCACCGTTCTCCTTGTGATCGTGACCACTGGCCGGTCCGGCGGGGAACTTCTCGCCGATCCGGCGCGACCCTTTACCACGACGGCACTGGTCTGGGGCAGCGGCCGTTCGAGGGAAAGGAGCAGAACGATGAGCGACAGCACCGAGCTCATCACCACACCATGCGGCACCGGCTGCCCGCAGTTGCTGGTGGACCACGACGCGCCGGAGGAACGGCGGATCGTGGTCACCGACGCCTTCGGGCAGCGGATCGAGATGAGCGTCGACCAGTTGCGCGTCCTCATCGACGGCATCAAGTTCGGCGTCCTCGACCTGGTCGAGCCGGACGCCTGAGCCGGTCACGGCCCGAGCCCGGTCGCCGGGTCCTCGTTCTCGCCCAGCGCGGACAGCAGGTCGGCCCGCGCCCGGAAGACCCGGGACCGGATCGTGCCGACCGGACAGCCGCACGCCTGGGCAGCCTCCTCGTAGGACAGACCCATCACCCTGGTCAGCACGAAGGCGTCCCGGCGGTCCGGGTCCAGCGCCGCGATCGCCTGGCGGAGCACGGTCGCCTCGGACACGTCGGCGACCGGCCGCACCCGGTCGAGTTCCGCCTGCCAGTCCGCGGCGTCCTCGCGGGGGCCGCGCTGCCGTCCGCGCACCTGGTCGGCGGCGACCCGCCGGGCGATCGACAGCAGCCACAGCCGGGCCGGTGACCGGTTGGCGTACCGGGGCAGCGCGGTGAACGCGCGCAGGTACGTCTCCTGCACCAGATCGTCGGCCTGGCCCGGATCGGCCAGATAGGAGAACAGCCGGCGCAGATGTCCGGTGGTGGCGCGGATGAAGGCCGCGGCGGCGTCCCGGTCACCCTGTTGGGCGGCGAGCGCCCAGCCGGTCACCACGTCGTCGTCGGTCACGATGCCTCCCGTGCGCGCGCCACGTTACGGCACGCCGTGGGAAACTCGGCACGCCGGTCGGGAACCCCTGGTGACCGCACCGGAGGACCTGACGTACGTGGAGGACGTTGTGGGACAGGCTCGGTGTCGCGCCGTGCGGGAGGCCCTGTCGGCCATGGTGGACGGGGAGGACGCGACCCTGACGGTCAAGAACGTGCGAGCACACCTGGCCGGGTGCCCGCACTGCGCGCGCTGGTGGCAGCGAGCGCGCCGGATGGATCGGCTGCTCGGCGTCGGTGTCCTCCCGGGCGGCCCCGATCTCGCGGACACCGTCCTGGCCAGGGTCCGGCTGCCGCATCGCGGTCGCTGGCGGGCACATCTGCGGATCGCGATGGTCGTCGTCGCACTGTTCCAGGTGACCATCGGGCTGGCGAACATGTTCGACGTCGCGGGCATGATGATGCGCATCCACACCGCGCACGAGGAAGCCGCGTTCGACGTGGCGTTCGGCGTCGCGATGCTGATGGTCGCGTGGAACAGCCGTCGGGCCAGCAGCGAGATCCCGGTGCTGGCCACGTTCGTGGCCCTGCTGGCGGTCTCGTCGGTGACCGATCTGGTCGACGGCGATGTCACGTGGGCGCGCCTGGCGACGCACATCCCGATCGTCGTCGGGTTGGTCCTCGCCGTGGCACTGGCCAGGAACCCGCCGGCCGGTGACGACCCGGTCGGCGGCGCGGCACAGGTGCCCGCGACCGACCTGCCGGACCTGGCCGTGCCGGCGGCCCGCCACGCCGCACCGTTCACACCGCGCCGTGGTGAGCCGGCACCACCCGCCGCTCGTCGCGTTTCCTGACCGACGGAAACTGTCAACTCCGGACGTGCGGAATGGAAATTCATCCGCGCACTGGCCGGTATTGCCGCGCGCCCGCCGGCACCGGTATATGTTTCTACCGGGGCATGGAGGGGAACGCCCATCCGCGATTTTCGACGAATTGAGGGGCCAGCGTGAACGGAATGGTGGTCGACACGTCCGGGGCGCTGCTGTTGTTCTTGTGGGCGGTCGGGATGTGGGCGGCGGTGGCGGCGCTGCACGTGGCCAACCGGAGGCGCAGGGCGTGGGTGTACGGGGCGACCACGTCGGTGATCGTGCTCGGCGTGCTCGGCCAGATCGGGCATCTACAGGAACACGTCGCGCAGGCCGGCTACTGGGTGCTGCATCCGGAGGCCACCAAGGGCTACATGACGCCGTGGGGCGGCGCGCTGGCGATGGGCTTCCAGATGGTCGACCCGGGCAGACCGACGCTGGGGATGGAGATCCTGCATTTCGTCGGCAACATGATTTTCCTGGCCGGAATGTGCGCGATCATGGTGATCACCACCCGGGCACGGGCCACGAAAGCCCGGCGGTGGGCCAAGATGGGCGTGTGGATGCAGGGCATTCACGGCCTGGAACACCTGTCGCTGATGCTGTCGGTGTGGCTGGGCGCGAAACAGGCGATCGGCCTGTCCACCTGGTTCGGGCTGCTGGACCCGGGGGCGGGCGCGGTGACCTACCGCGTCTGGTGGCATTTCATCGCGAACGTGATCGGCTCGATCATCTTCGCGATCGCGCTGTACCACCTGTGGCAGGAACGGCGGGTGGTCCAGGCCGGCTACGTCGACGAGCCGGTCGACGACGACGTGCCCGACGTGGCCGAGCAGCCGCGGGCCGCGTAGTCCACTCCGGACGAATGACATCAGGCCGGACCGCCGCCGAAGCCGATCTCGTTGCCGTCCGGGTCGCGGAAGACGGCCTTGCGGACGCCGTTGTCGTAGGTCTCCGACTCGGCCGGCGCCAGGCCGCGGTCGGCGATCTCGGCGAGCCGGGCGTCGAAGTCGCCGAGGAAGACGGTGTGCATGGCGTGCCCGGCGTGCTCCGGCGCCACCTTGACGTACACGAACCGGTGCTCGGCCACCTCCCACACCGCCTCGGCGTCGTTGGGCAGGAACGCCGGCGGGGCGCCGAGGAGCTGCTCGTACCAGGCGGTCGCGACGGCGCGGTCGCGGACCGGGATGCCCGCGAACAGGTCGATGGTCATGGCGCCAGGATGCCCTCGGCTCCCGGGCGGCGTTCGTCCGGGAGCCGAGGTCCTATGCTCGCCGGCATGATCGATCTGGTGTCCGAACGGCTGCGGCTGCACCTGCTCACCGTCGAGGAGGGCAGGCGCGTCGCCGACGGCCGGCCCGGTCCGGACGACCGGTGGGCCGACGGGTTCCCGACGCGGGACGACCAGGACGGCGTCGGCGGCTACCTGCACACGGCCGCCCAGGGCGCGGACCCGGCGCCGTTCGGCTGCTACCGGATCGACGTGGCCGGCACCGCCGTCGGCACGATCGGGTTCTTCGGCCCACCGGACGAGCGCGGCGAGGTCACCATCGGGTACGGCCTGGTGCCGGGCGCCCGGGGGTTCGGCTACGCGACCGAGGCGGTCGGCCGGCTGGTGGAGTTCTGCCGGTCGCAGGGTGGCGTGCGGGTGGTGCTCGCCGACACGGCCGTGGACAACGTCGCGTCGCAGCGGGTGCTGGCCAAGACCGGGTTCGAGTTCGTCCGGGAGACGGACGACGCCCGCTACTATCGGCTGCCGATCGTGACCGACTGTGAAACCCGGCCGATCTGAGCACTCCGTCAACTTGATTGATTCCAGAAAATAGGCCAGACTGCCGGACGTGCCGACCAATTCGGACTACGAGCGCCTGCTGCGCGGGGCCGCTCTGCGTGTGACGCGGCCCCGGGTGGCGGTGCTCAGTGCCGTGTACGGCCATCCGCACGCCGACACGGAGTCGATTCTCGGCATCGTCCGGGAGAACCTTGGCGAGGTCTCCCACCAGGCCATCTACGACGTGCTGAAGGTGCTGACGGCGGCCCGGCTGATCCGCCGGATCGAGCCGGCCGGCTCGGTTGCCCGCTACGAGTCGCGGGTCGGGGACAACCATCACCACGTCGTGTGCCGCTCGTGCGGCGCCATCGCCGACGCGGACTGCGCCGTCGGCTCGGCGCCCTGCCTGACCGCGTCCGACGACCACGGCTTCGTGATCGACGAAGCCGAAGTCATCTACTGGGGGCTGTGTCCCGACTGCACTATCGCGGCCGGTGCCCCAGACACAGTTGATTCCGGAAAGGATTCGCATGTCCGACCAGCCTGACGCTGTTGTGGGAGAGATGAACGAACCGGCAGGCAGCTCCTGCCCGTTCAGCGGCCGGATCACACACCCGACCGAAGGCGCGGGGAACCGGAACTGGTGGCCCAACCGGCTCAACCTGGCGATCCTGCGCAAGCACTCCGCCGTGGCCAACCCGATGGGTGGCGACTTCGACTACGCGGCCGAGTTCCGCACCGTCGACCTGGACGCCCTGGCCCGGGACGTCGACGAGGTGCTGACCACGTCGCAGGACTGGTGGCCGGCCGACTTCGGCCACTACGGGCCGTTCGTGATCCGGATGGCGTGGCACAGCGCCGGCACCTACCGGATCGGCGACGGCCGCGGCGGTGCCGGTGCCGGCATGCAGCGGTTCGCGCCGCTGAACAGCTGGCCGGACAACGCCAACCTGGACAAGGCGCGCCGCCTGCTGTGGCCGGTGAAGAAGAAGTACGGCCGCAAGATCTCCTGGGCCGACCTGATGGTCTTCGCGGGCAACCGGGCACTGGAGACCATGGGCTGCAAGACCTTCGGCTTCGCCGGTGGCCGGGCGGACGTCTGGGAGCCGGACGAGGACGTCTACTGGGGTCCGGAGCAGACCTGGCTGGGCGACGAGCGCTACACCGGTGACCGCGAGCTGGAACACCCGCTCGGCGCCGTCCAGATGGGCCTGATCTACGTCAACCCGGAGGGTCCGAACGGCAATCCCGACCCGCTGGCCGCCGCCAGGGACATCCGCGAGACGTTCCGGCGGATGGCGATGAACGACGAGGAGACCGTCGCGCTGATCGCCGGCGGGCACACGTTCGGCAAGACCCACGGCGCGGCGCTGGACACCGACTACGTCGGTGCCGAGCCCGAGGGCGCCCCGATGGAGGAGCAGGGCCTCGGCTGGCGCAACCGCTTCGGCACCGGCAAGGGCAGGGACGCGATCACCAGCGGCATCGAGGTCACCTGGACCGCCACGCCGACACGGTGGGACAACGCCTTCTTCGAGAACCTGTTCAAGTACGAGTGGGAGCTGACCCAGAGCCCGGCGGGCGCGCACCAGTGGCGGCCCAAGGACGGCGCCGGCGCGAACACGGTGCCCGACCCGGAGGACGGCTCACTCACCCGCCAGCCGATGATGCTCACCACCGACCTGGCGCTGCGGTTCGACCCGGTGTACGAGCCGATCTCCCGGCGGTTCCTGGAGCACCCGGACGAGTTCGCCGACGCGTTCGCCAGGGCCTGGTTCAAGCTCACCCACCGCGACATGGGCCCGATCCAGCGCTACCTCGGCCCGCTGGTGCCGCAGGAGACGCTGATCTGGCAGGACCCGGTGCCCGTCGTCGACCACGAGCTGATCGACGACCAGGACATCGCCGACCTGAAGGCGAAGATCCTCGACTCCGGCCTGTCGATCGCCCAGCTCGTCACCACCGCGTGGGCGTCCGCGTCCACGTTCCGCATCAGCGACAAGCGCGGCGGCGCCAACGGTGCCCGCATCCGCCTGGCGCCGCAGCGGGAGTGGGAGGTCAACGAACCCGACCAGCTGGCCACCGTGCTGAGCACCCTGGAGGGCATCCAGGAGTCGTTCAACAAGGCGCAGACCGGCGGCAAAAAGGTCTCCCTGGCCGACCTGATCGTGCTCGGCGGCTGCGCCGCGATCGAGCGGGCGGCGCACAACGGCGGCCACGACGTCCAGGTGCCGTTCACCCCCGGCCGCACCGACGCCACGGCCGAGATGACCGACGCCGAGTCGTTCGCGCCGCTGGAGCCGGCGGCCGACGGATTCCGCAACTACCGGGGCAAGGGCAGCCGGCTGCCGTCCGAGTACCTGCTGATCGACCGCGCGAACCTGCTCAACCTGAGCGCGCCGGAGATGACGGTGCTGGTGGGCGGCCTGCGCGTGCTGGGCGCCAACCACGGGCAGTCGCGGTTGGGCGTCCTCACGTCCCGGACGGAGGCGCTGACCAACGACTTCTTCGCCAACCTGCTCGACATGGGCACCGAATGGCACCCGACGTCGGAGGACGCGGAGACGTTCGAGGGCCGCGACCGCGGCACCGGTGAGGTGAGGTGGACCGGCAGCCGGGTCGACCTGGTGTTCGGCTCGAACTCGGAACTGCGCGCGCTGGCCGAGGTCTACGCCAGCGACGACGCGCGGGAGAAGTTCGTGCACGACTTCGTGGCCGCCTGGCACAAGGTGATGAACGCGGACCGGTACGACCTGGTCTGAGCCGTCGAAACTGGCCCGGACCCGGCACCGGGTCCGGGCAGTTTCGGTCCCGCTCCGCGGGGTATTTCCAGAACATGCCGCTCCAGTCCCCGGCCGGCGGCCCGCGGACACCCTGGGGTCACCGGACCAGGGTGCGGAGCCTCCGGCACGCCGTTCCGCACGCGCCGTAACGGGGCCGTTCCACCCGGAAACGGCCCGCCGACGATGGCGCGGGCGAACGTGCGAGCTTCGCGGAGCGACCATGTCCTTGTCAGAGTACGAACAATGCCAACTGGCCGCGGTGGACCGGGCGTTGTCCGGCGACCCGGTGCTGCGCGCGGTGTGCGACCTGTTCCCCCGCCCGCCGATCCGGGGCGAGCTGCGGGCGGTGCGCTGGTCCGCGCACCGGCTGCTGCTGGTGATGCTGTGGTCCCTGGTGGCCATGGCGGCCGGCCTGGTGGCCACGATCCTCGCCGCGGCACTGGCCAGGTCGGCGGTCGTCGTCGGTCCGGCCGTCATGCTCACGGCGGCCGCCGCGTTCCTGGTGGCGGCGATCCGGCGCGGCATCCGGCTGCTGAACTCCCGGCGGGTGTCCATCGCCCAGTGACGCCGGCTACCGGCGCGTACCGTTCCTGCCATGAGCGATCGTCCTGTGATCATCGGGTTCGACGGCACGCCGGCGGCCGAGCAGGCGGTGCGGGCCGCGGCCGCGACGCTGACCTCACGCCACGCCGTCGTCGTGGTCGTGTGGGAGGCCGGGCGGGCCTACGAACTGCTGGAGGTGCCCACCCTGTCGGTGGGGGTGCCGATGTCCGGCATGGACATCCGGGCGGCGAGCGAGGTGGACAACGCGGCCGCCGAGTCGGCGCGGCGGATCGCCGAGCAGGGTGCCGCGCTGGCCATGGAACTCGGTATGCGGGCCGAGGGCATGGTCGTGGCCGACGACATCACGGTCGCGGCCACGCTGGTGCGGATCGCGAAGGAGCAGGACGCGGGCGTGATCGTGGTCGGCTCGCACGGTCACCGGGGCATCACCGAACTGCTGCTGGGCAGCACCGCCCGGGAGGTGGTCAAGCAGGCGCCGTGCCCGGTGCTGATCACCCGCCCGGAACATCCGGTGCGCCATCAGTGAATGTCGTTTGACCTGGCCCCTCAGTGGGTATGCGGACGCATGCGATCAGCCGAACAGAGGGGGTCAGATGACTGAGCGCGACGGCATTCTCGATGAGCCCAGCCACCTGGAACTGGTGGTCGACCGGGACGCGCCGGACGAGCGCCGGGTCGTGATCACCGACGACTTCGGTCACCACGTCGAGATGAGCGTCGACCAGCTGCGCGTCCTCGTCGAAGGCCTCCAGTTCGGTGTGCTCGAACTGGTCGATCCGACGGGAGCGGCCGTGCAGCCGAGCTGAGTCGGGCGGTCGCGGCTGGTTGCCAGCGCGGGATCGGCCGGGTGCGCGGGACGAGTGGCGGGTCGTCGGTCCGGCGGGAACGGCCGTGTGGTCGCGCTCAGTCCGGTAGTCGCGGGCCGGCCGGCAGTGCGTGGTCGAGTTGGCCGCGGGACGTGATGCCCAGCTTGGTGAACACCTTGTGCAGGTGGTACTGCACGGTGCGGGCGCTGATGAACAGCCGGGTGGCGATCTCCGGGTTGGACAGGCCGTCCCTGGCCATCCGGGCGATCTGGGCCTCCTGCGCGGTGAGCTCGTCGTGCCTGCTCCCGGCCGCCCGCCCGCGGACCGTGCCGCCCGCCGCGCGCAGTTCCCGGGCCGCCCGCTCGGCGAACCCGGCGACACCCATCGACTCCAGCATTCCGTGCGCGGTGCGCAGGTGCTCCCGCGCCTCGCCGTTGCGCCGTTCCCTGCGCAGCCACTCCCCGTAGAGCAGGTGGGCGCGTGCGTGCTGGACCCGCATCCGGGTGCGGCCCAGGCGGTCGACCGACTCCCGGTACAGGTCCTCGGCGGCCTTGCCCTCGGCCAGCATCGCCTGTGACCGCGACAGCACGCCCAGCGCCCAGTCGGTACCGGACGCACCGGTCAACTCGGCGAACCGGCAGCACACGTCGGCCGCGATCTCGGGCAGCTCGCAGCGCACCGCGGCCTCGACCAACTCCGTCCACGCCCAGACCAGCCCGCCGACGTCGTCCTCGTACTCGAAGGCGTGCCGCGCCGCGGCCAGCGCGTCCCGGTAGCGGCCCAATCCGTTGTACAGCACCGACATTGCCCACTGGGCGATGGTGATTCCCACTCCTTCGCCACGCCGGGTCAGGTCCGTCATGGCGGCCTCGAACACCGCCGTCGCCTCCGCCTCGTCACCGCGGAACGCGGCGACACCAAGCGTGCCGTAGGGGGCGAGGTTGCTGCCGATCGCCTCCTCGACGGCCAGCGCCTCGTCGGTCAGCGCGGCCGCGTCGGCCAGTTGACCGGCGAACAGCAGCACGTAGGACCGGGAGGTGAGGGCGAGCGGGAGCTCGCTCAGCTCGCCGGTGCCGCGGGCCAGCGCGACGTGCCGGGCGGACAGCGCGTCCCAGGCCGCGTCGTCCCAGGTCCGCAGGGCCGTGACCGCGGCCAGGTACAGCCAGTGCAGTTCCTCCTCGACGGACATACCGGCACCGAATTCGGCGATGGCCCGGCGCAGTGCCGGCAGGCCGGCGACGTAGCCCTCGTCATAGAAGGCGACCGTGCCGTCCAGCAGCAGATCTGCCGCCCGTGGCTGGGCCGGACCGGGTGGCGCCGCGCGGGCCGCCCGTGCCAC